>NZ_JAVRBF010000319.1:0-471 GCF_032436805.1 Streptomyces sp. P17
GCTGTTTATCAAAACGCTGGATGGTATGCAGCCCACCCCTCGTGCCCAACAAATGGAAGCTACCGTAGCAAAGGGGATGTTTTACTTTGATCAGGCTATCTACGGCAACCGAGAATTTATACCCGCCTCTTCAAAGCGCGAATTCCGCGTCAGCCTCGTGGATTATATGAGCCAGCAGCTGCAGCCCAAGCTCATTCAACACTCGTTGATACATGCGCCTGACGTCTGCTTCAACATGCTCTCTACACGCATTGCCAGTGCCGACGATGCACAGGAGGTCATTCAGGCCAATGATATCGACTTGGCCATTGTGCAATTTGAAACCTTACCCCTCACCCCATATCACGAATATTTGTGTGATGACGTGATTGGCTGTGTAGGCGACGCCACCTACTACGGCTCGGGCAGCGCCATCAGTCTGGAGACGTTTTTAGGCGCGCCGCAGGTTGCGCTCTCTCACCGAGAGGATAG
>NZ_JAVRBF010000320.1:0-469 GCF_032436805.1 Streptomyces sp. P17
GTTCTGGACACCTACCACTCGCAGGCCGGTCACGCCGTCGCTGAAGCTTGCTCCCTTCTGGGTAAGCAAGCCGTGAACTTTTATCCGGTTCGGAAGGCTGAAATCGGAAAGCCTCTAAAGCCCCAGCAGGTCGCAGCCCAGGATAATGGTATGACCGTCCTCCACGCCCTCCCGGCGGGTCGCTCTGCGATCCTGTACCATCAGGCCAAGAAGTCTCTGAACAGTTACGATGACGGGCATGGCGTGTACATGATGCCCAACGCTCTGAAACTCCCGGAAATGATCACGGAGACAGCCGCTGAGGTACGGGCCACACTAGCGTCCATCGACCTTCCCCCGCGCATGCCGGTGATCATCGCTGCCAGCAGCGGGACGATCTCGGCAGGGGTGATCAAGGGGTTCTGGGAGTTCGGGGAATATGATCGCTTCGACCGCCAATTTATCATCCATCAAGGGTATGACCGATCTG
>NZ_JAVRBF010000321.1:0-469 GCF_032436805.1 Streptomyces sp. P17
TGCTGTATCAGCGCCGGGTGCGCCAAATTCGTTCAATAGTGATCCAGAAAAAAACTGCTTCATCACAAAATCAACGCCGAACAGGCTAACGTTGCGCAGGTCGGGCTCAAAGAACATCCCGCGGCTCGGATGCGATGAAATGATTTCGTATGAAGGAAAATAGTGGATGTCCTCCATATCTTCGGAGAGCTCGCCCGCCACGGAACGCAGGACTGATTTCGAATAGGACGTCGCGACCATAACATGGTTTTGGGTGGCGGTTGCAGCGAGTGGAACGGGTGAAACGGTCAGCAGCATCCGAGCTTTACTGTTAACAGCGCGCAACTTTTCCCAAAAGGCTAGCAGATCATCGCGAATTTCGGATTGACGTAGATTGCGCAGCCGATGTCGTGCAGGGTCATAGCTTCCCGCGACTGTTCCCGGTGCGACTGCAAACATCGTATTGTCTTCGACAGATTCCCACCCTTCA
>NZ_JAVRBF010000322.1:0-467 GCF_032436805.1 Streptomyces sp. P17
GTCCGTCGACCGGGCCCCCTCGCGCTGTCCCCCGCCCTGCCCATACCCCCCGCGATACCCCCAGATCCCCCGCCCACAAGGTCGGACACCCAGTACCACCCCCGCCCCCCCGGCAGGTCCCGCGGCGCCACGGGGGCGCCCCACCGGGGGGCAGTACCCGGGGGGGCGCACCACGGTGGTAGCGATGAGAGTGCTCATCACAGCACCTTCACGGCCATCGACAGGTTCGCGTTCGCGAGGACCGGCAGCGCGATCGCGTCTCCGACCACCTCGGCGATCATCGGCACCGTCTGATGCCGCCACAGCCCTGCGACGAGACCCGGCATCTCCGCATCGACGAGCGAGAACTTCGGATCGGTCGCGGTCAGGGTCTGACCCCAGAACGTGGCCCCGAGCTCGGTCCCGTTGTAGTCATCGATGGCGGTCGGCTCCGGCAGGAAAAGCCGCGTGTCGTCAGGGATGACGCG
>NZ_JAVRBF010000323.1:0-466 GCF_032436805.1 Streptomyces sp. P17
TTCGTTTAGAACTAGAGCCTCATAAGGAGCAACTGATTCAAGGAGAGCATGCCGGTATAGTCACAAGCGACTATCTCAAGAATCTCTACATGGGGTTTCATGATATTAAGGAAACACTATCAGCATTAGAGCTATCACAGGTTCTCATTTCAAACGATGCTCCGAATATTAAAGAAGTTACTGACGTTCGCTACTATCGTTACGTGGCAACTACATATTTACAGGATATGTACATACTCAAGGAGCAACTAAACGCCTATGCTACAAAGATAAAGCGTGTGCATAACACCTTTGGTCGTCACCACTTCGTTAATATCTTCGTTGAGCCTTTATTTCCAAAAATCAAGTCATGTTTTCAAAACATTGTAGATGTTCGTGGTTTCCATGTTCACCAACAACGATACACTGATGATTATTTCGATGACGCGTTTGTATTTAGAGCGTTGTCTACGAATGAAATTGAATT
>NZ_JAVRBF010000175.1:0-1441 GCF_032436805.1 Streptomyces sp. P17
CTAGTACTACAGGGCTAGATCTTGATCATGGAGTGATGGGAGGCTCTGCCTGTGGCCACGACACAGCCCCATGATCCAGATCGTTGGTCGGACGCCGTCAGCCCGGCTGATTTAGCCGTCTGGGACCGCGAGTTCGCCGCGCTGGGCGAGCGGATGACCCCGCTGTTCTATCGCCCGGAGTCCCAAGAGCATGCCCTTCAATACCTGCGTGGGCTCCTCTCCCCATTGCAGCGCAAGAACGGCTGGACCATCGCTGAATTCGCCGGCGAGAAGGAGCCCAAAGCACTCCAACGGTTCTTGAACCTCACCCCGTGGAGTGCGGATCTAATGCGGGACCTAGTCCGCGACTACGCCATGGAACGCTTCGCGGATCCCCGGGGCGTGCTGATCGCCGACCCCACCGGGTTCGCGAAGAAGGGCAGCAAATCCGCCGGGGTCCAGCGGCAGTATTCAGGCACTCTCGGACGTGTCGACAATTGTCAGATCGGGACGTTCCTGGCCTACGCCAACCGGCGTGGCGACCGTGTGCTGATCGACCGGGAGCTCTACCTGCCCAAGGATTCCTGGGCCGTCGACTTCGAACGCCGTCGGGAGGCCGGGATCCCGGACGAGGTGGCCTTCCGTACCCGTCCGCAGCAGGTCCAGGCCATGATCGACCGTGCCGTGGCTGCCGGGGTGCCGTTTTCGTGGTTTGTCGCGGACGAGGAGTTCGGCCAGAACAGGATCCTGCGCAGGTATTTGGAAGCAGAGGGCATTGCCTATTGCATGGCTGTTCCGAAATCCACCGACGTGAACACCGCGGGCATCACCACCAACCCCGACACCCCGACCCGGCTGGACAATCTGGCATCACACCTGCGGCCCAGGGACTTCTCCCGGCGTGCCTGCGGGATCGGAGCGAAAGGATTCCGCACCTACGACTGGGCGGTAATCACCGGACGGGACGGGCGCCAGTACGTCGTCCGCCGCTCGATCGCGGATGGGGAGCTCGCCTACTTCCACTGCTACAACCCGCGCGGGGAGTCGCTGTCGGAACTGGTGGCGGTCATCGGATTGCGCTGGCCGGTCGAGGAGTGTTTCGAGGCGGCCAAGCAGCAGGCCGGGCTGGACAACTACCAGGTACGCAAATACGACGCCTGGTATCGCCATATCACCCTGTCCATGCTGGCGCTGGCGTTCCTGGCCGCGATGGCCCGAACCCCGCAAAAGGGGGCTCTTCGGACCCGGGCAGTCACCGCGGGCCGCGAACGCGGCGGCTCGCGGCCCTGACTGTCGCCGAGGTCCGGCGGCTGTTCAACCTGATCGGCTTGACGCGCATCGCCATCTACCAGGGACTTCGCTGGTCGATCTGGCGGCGCGCGCATCAGGCGGAGGCGCGACGGCACCATTTCCGAAGGCGGCTACGGCTCCAGATGATCAAGATCTAGCCCTGTAGTACTAG
>NZ_JAVRBF010000324.1:0-465 GCF_032436805.1 Streptomyces sp. P17
CAGTTCTTAAAGCCAGAAGTATTTACGCCCGAATACCGAGTCAAGGATGCTGAATACACCTGGCAAGATTTTTCAAATATTGAGATAAATATTCCTGAAGAAAAAAAAGAACGTGCGGTTGTCTTTTTTGATGATCATCAAAATAAAATTCCTAGGTTGGAGCAGGCTATCAAAAAAGGCTTTAAGCATATTGTTTATGATGATAATGTGCCCTATAAGTATACTCATACTAGTTTTGAGTATTTGTTTGATGTAGAAAAAGATACAAGTGTTAAAAAATATTTTGAGCGATATGAAATATTTCCGCCTATTTATTCAGGAAAACATAAGAGTGGAATTGAACTTAATGGCATCCTCGAAAAAGAGATGGTTGATTTAAGAAGTTTTGTTAAAGAAAGAAATTTGTATAGCTGGGTTACGAAAGTTGAGGTATCAGAATTTCTTTTTAATGAAAAGATAAGCTTT
>NZ_JAVRBF010000176.1:0-1418 GCF_032436805.1 Streptomyces sp. P17
CCAGCGCCTCACGCGGGGAGATCCCGAAGAACTCCGCGTCAAAACCCGCCACATCGTCCAGGAAACCGCCGCGCCGGGCATAGGACTTGCCCTGGCTGTCGGGGTCGGGGTCGTAGAGGTCCTCGGGCCAGTCACGGTCGGTGGGGAGCTCGGAGGTGGCGTCGACGCCCGCCGCGACCAGGTCCCACAGCTCCTCCGGTGACCGCACCCCGCCCGGCAGGCGGCACGCCATCCCGACCACGGCGATCGGCTCCTGGACGATGGCGGTCAGCCGCTGGTTCTCGCGCTGGAGCCGCTCGGTCTCCTTGAGCGAGGTTCGCAGCGCCTCGATGATTTCCTGGTTCGACGTGGTCATGCTGGGGCTCCGCTCTAGCAGATGGGCGTCAGTGCGAGAGGACGACGGGCGGCGCTGCGGCCGGTGCGGGCTAGGACTCGCCGCGAGCCAGGCGTACGAGATCCTCGATCTCCAGCGAGTCGATCCTGCTCGGCTCTTCTTCTTCGTCGTCGGCGTCGGGTCCGGAGGCCTCGGCCACGCTGTCGGCGTCGGGTACGGGGACCAGACCGCTCAAGTGCTCGGCCAGGGACTGGGCGTTGGGGTGGTCGAACACGGCGATCGGTGAGAACCGGATGCCGGTCGAGCCGCTGATGCGGTTGCGCAGCTCGATGGCGGTCACCGAGTCGATGCCGAACTCCTTGAACGCCTGGGCGGCATCCAGGGTCCGCGACCCCGAGTGGCCCAGCACCGTGGCCAGTTCACCGCAGATCACGTCGAGCAGTTCCTCGCGACGCTGCGCTGCGGGCAGCGCGGCAAGCCGTTCCAGCGGGCCGGGGCCGTCCCCGCCGAAGGCCTCGGCGGCCTGGGCGCTCGCGCCGATCAGCTCCGACACCAGCGGATACGGCGGCGCGGCGGCGGACCGTTCGGCGACGCGGTTCCAGTCCACGTTGGCGATCGCGACCGTGGTGTCGCCGTTGTCCAGGGCCTGCTGGAGGGCGACGACGCCGAGGTGAGGCGTCATCAGGTCCATGCCGCCCAACGCGATCCACTCCTGGAAGTCCTCCTCCTCGGCCATACCGCCACCGGCCCAGGCACCCCAGGCGATCGACGTCGCCGGCAGGCCGAGCGACCTGCGGTACTCGGCGAACGCGTCGAGGTAGGCGTTGGCCGCCGCGTACGCGCCCTGGCCCACGTTGGGCAGCAGGCTGCCGAACGACGAGTAGAGGACGAACGCGGCCAGGTCGTGGTCCAGCGTCAGCTCGTGCAGGTTCCGGACGGATTGTGCCTTCGGCTGCAGGACGCGCTCCAACTGTTCCGGCGTGACCGCGCTCAGCGGACGGTCGTCGGCGATGCCGGCGGTGTGGATGACGGCGGTGAGGGGGTGGGTGTGGGGGATGGTGGCGAGGGTGGTGGCGAGGGTGTG
>NZ_JAVRBF010000023.1:0-112773 GCF_032436805.1 Streptomyces sp. P17
CCGATGTGGGCTCGTCGCTTCCGGGGGCGCCCTCGCCGCTCTGCGGCCCGGCGTCCTCGTCGCCTCCGGGCGCGCCCCCGCCGCCCCCCGTCGCGCGCTCGTCGCTTCCGGGTGTCCCGTCGCTGGTCTCCGGCCCGGCCTCGCCGCCCCCCAATGCGGCGCCCGGTGTCCCCGGTTCGGCGTCCCCCGTGGTCTCGGGCTCCGTGCTCACAGCGTGCTCCAGTCGTGATCGGGATAGCGGTGCACGGGTGCCGACACATCGTCGAGCGCCCGGCAGATCTCGTCAGGAAGACTAAGGGCCTCCACTGACAATGCCGCCGTGAGCTGCTGCGCGTTGCGCGCGCCGACGATGGGCGCGGCGACGCCCGGCCGGTCCCGGACCCAGGCGAGGGCGACCTGGAGCGGCGTCACCGCGAGCCCGTCCGCCGCGGTCTGCACGGCGTCCACGATCCGGCTCGCCGTGTCGTCGAGGTACGGCGCGACGAAGGGCGCCAAGTGCTCCAAGGCGCCCCGGGAGTCGGGCGGTGTGGCGTCCCGGTACTTGCCGGTGAGCACCCCGCGGCCGAGCGGCGAGGAGGGCAGCAGCCCGATGCCGAGGTCGAGCGCGGCGGGCAGCACCTCGCGCTCCACGCCCCGCTGGAGCAGCGAGTACTCCATCTGCGTACTGGCCAGCCGGGTCCGCGTGCCCGGCGCCGCGAGCTGCCAGGTCGCGGCCTTGGCGAGCTGCCAGCCGCAGAAGTTGGAGATGCCGGCGTACCGCGCGCGGCCGCTGCTGACCGCGATGTCGAGGGCCTGGAGGGTCTCCTCCAGCGGGGTGTCCGGATCGAAGGCGTGGATGTGCCACAGGTCGACATAGTCCGTGCCGAGCCGGGCGAGCGAGGCGTCCAGGGCCGAGAGCAGATGCCCGCGGGAGCCGTCGAACCGGCGGTCCGGGTCCGGCACGCTGCCCGCCTTGGTGGAGATGACCAGCTCCCGGCGCGGCACGAGCCCTTCTATGAGCTGTCCGAGCAGATACTCGGCCTCGCCGTCCCCGTACACGTCCGCCGTGTCGACGAGGGTGCCGCCGGCCTCCCAGAACGTCTTCAAGAGGTCCGCGGCGTCGTGGTCGTCGGTGTCCCTGCCCCAGGTGAGGGTGCCGAGTCCGATACGGGACACACGAAGGCCGGTCCGGCCGAGATGCCTCTGCTCCATGGACGCCGAGATTACTGGCCATGACCTGTCGCGTGGGGGCCTGTGGATAACCAGTTTTCCCATCAACGACATGAGGGTGTGCCGAACCCCGCCACCCTCCCCGCCACGCCCTTCACCGCGCTATGGTCTCGGCAACAAGGACGTTACTGATCAGTAAGGGGAATCGGCCATGCAGCTCGGGATCAACCTCGGCTACTGGGGTGCCGGAATGGACGGGGACAACCTCGCCGTCGCCCAGGAGGCCGACCGCCTCGGCTACGCCGTCTGCTGGGCCGCCGAGGCCTACGGCTCCGACGCCGCCACCGTGCTCAGCTGGGTCGCCGCCAAGACCGAGCGCATCGACGTCGGTTCGGCCATCTTCCAGATCCCGGCCCGTCAGCCGGCGATGACCGCCATGACCGCCGCCACCCTCGACTCCCTCTCCGGCGGCCGCTTCCGCCTCGGCCTCGGCGTCTCCGGACCGCAGGTCTCCGAGGGCTGGTACGGCGTCAAGTTCGACAAGCCGCTCTCCCGCACCCGCGAGTACGTCGAGATCGTCCGCAAGGCGATGAGCCGCGAGCGCCTGACCCACGAGGGCGAGCACTGGACGCTGCCGCTGCCCGGCGGTCTGGGCAAGCCCATCAAGCTCACCGTGCACCCCACCCGTGAGCACATCCCGCTGTACATCGCCGCCATCGGCCCGAAGAACCTCGAACAGACCGGTGAGATCGCCGACGGGGCGCTGCTGATCTTCCCCTCCGCCGAGCACCTGGAGGACACCGCGATCACGTACCTGCGCGCGGGCCGCGAGAAGGCCGGCAAGACGCTCGACGGCTTCGACGTCTGCCCGACCCTGCCGCTCGCCCTCGGCGACGACAAGGACATCGCGGCCCTCGCCGACACCTTCCGCCCCTACACCGCGCTGTACGTCGGCGGCATGGGCAGCCGCAAGCAGAACTTCTACAACCAGCTCGCCCAGCGCATGGGGTACGAGAAGGAAGCCGCCGAGATCCAGGACAAGTACCTCTCCGGCGACAAGCAGGGCGCCGCGGCCGCCGTACCGCACGACCTGATCGACAAGACGACCCTGCTGGGCTCGGTCGACCGGATCGCGGACCGGATGAAGGCCTACGCGGCGGCCGGTGTCACCACCCTCACCCTCGCCCCCGCGGGCTTCACCCTGGACGAGCGCCTCGCCTCGCTGCGCGCCGGCACCGAGGCCCTGGAGCGCGCCGGACTCGCGTGACAGCGGCGGGAGGTTTCTGCGGCCGTGGTGGGGGCTCGGGGGTCTTCCCCGCCACGGCCGTCACGCAGCACAACGCGCCCGGGGCCGCGCGGTTACGCCCCCGTCGTGATCCCGGCTGTCCTCCTTTTGGCGGAGTTGTCCGACACAACTGTTGCAGCACCCCTCGCGCCGCATTTGACTCGTTCTTTGCGGAGTCCCGCGGAGGCCCGCAGAGAGGTGCTCACGATGCTTTCGGCCAAGAGTCTGTTCCAGGAGATCCTCGACAACGACGAGTCCTTCGCCCTGTTCTGCTCCATCGCCGCGAGCGGGGAGTCCCAGGGCGGCTGGGAGAACGCCCGCATCGCCGCGCTCGTCCCGGACGGCGAGCGCGAACTGGCCCCCAAGATCACCCGGCATGGCGCCGACGAGGACAAGCACGGGCGGATCTTCAACGCCCTGATGAAGAAGCGCGGCCTGGAACCCGTCCCCGTCCCTCCCGAGACCGACTACACGATGCTCCTGGAGCGGCACGGCATCGGCCTGGCCCACGAGAAGCTCAAGGGCGAGGAGCGGCTGACGGTGCAGGACATCGTCACCTACCTCGCCCACAGCAGGGTCACCGAACAGCGCGCCTCGGAGGAGATGGAGCTGCTGCGCAAGCACTTCGCCGGCCACCCCGACATCGGACGCGCGGTGAAGATGATCTCCAACGACGAGGACAACCACCTCGCCTACTGCCACGAGGAACTGCTGCGCTTCGCGTACGCCGGGCACGGCCGCGCGATCCAGCAGACGCTCAGGGAGTGCGCGCTGGCGGAGATCCGGATCTACCGGGACGTCAGCCTCGCCGTCATGGCTCACATGGGGCGCATCCTCGGCTGGCCGCGCGCCAAGTCCGCGGTGCTCGCCGCCGGCATCCACGCCGTGTACGCCTGGGAGCGGGCGGCGGGCTGGCGGCGGATGGTGTCCCTGAAGATGCCGGAACGGCGCGACGCGCTCGGCGGGCCCGCGACCTCGGCCCCCGAGTTCGCGTAACCGCGCCGGCTACAACCACCCCCGGCTCTTGAAGAGCCGGAACAGCAGGACCTCCAGGGCGGCCATGCCCGCGATCAGCGCCGGATACGACCACACCCAGTGCAGCTCGGGCATGTGGTCGAAGTTCATGCCGTAGATCCCCGCGATCATCGTGGGGACCGCGGCCATGGCCGCCCACGCGGAGATCTTCCGCATGTCGTCGTTCTGCCGGACGCTCATCTGCGCCAGATGCGCCGAGAGGATGTCCGACACCAGACGGTCCAGGCCCTCCACCGACTCGTTCACGCGCGTGAGGTGGTCGTTGACGTCCCGGAAGAAGGGCTGCGCCTTCTCGTGCACGAAGGGCACCCGCACACCGAACAGGCCATCGCCCGCGAGCCGGGTCAGGGGCTGGGCGAGCGGACCTGTGGCCCGGCGGAACTCCAGGATCTGGCGCTTGAAGTTGTAGATCCGGGACGCCGTGTGCCGCGAGCCCCCGCTCGTCGGCGAGAACACCTCCGCCTCCAGCTCCTCCAGGTCGGTCCCCAGCTCGCCCGCCACCTCCAGATAGTGGTCGACCGCCGCGTCGGTGATCGAGTACAGCACCGCCGTAGGACCGTGCCGGAGCATCTCCGGCTCCGCCTCAAGACGGTGCCGCACGGCCGCGAGCGGTGACTCCTCGCCGTGCCGTACCGTCACCACGAAGGAGTCCCCGAGGAAGACCATGACCTCGCCGGCCGAGACGGTGTCGCTCTGCGGCTCGTAGCCCACCGGCTTGAGCACCATGAACAACGAGTCGTCGTAGACCTCCAGTTTGGGCCGCTGATGCGCGTTGAGGGCGTCCTCGACGGCCAGCGGGTGCAGCCCGAACTCCTCGGTGACCTGGTCGAACTCCTTCTCGGTGGGCTCGTAGAGGCCGATCCACACGAAGGCGTTCCCCGCCGTACGGCACTCGTCCAGGGCGTCGGAGAGGTCCGCGGGCCCCTCTGTACGGCGTCCGTCGCGGTATGTGGCGCAGTCGACGATCACGGAACGTATTCTCCCGCCACCGGCCCCCGGCGGCACCCCGCCGTGCGCCTACCCTGGGGCCCATGCCCACGCTGATCCTGGTCCGGCACGGACGTTCCACCGCCAACACCGAAGGGCTGCTCGCCGGCTGGACGCCCGGTGTCGCCCTCGACGAACGCGGCGCCGCGCAGGCCGCCGCTTTGCCCGGACGCCTCGCCGAGCTGCCGGTCTCCGAGGTCGTCACCAGCCCGCTGCAGCGCTGCGAGGAGACGGTCCGGCCGCTCCTCGACGCCCGGCCCGGACTGCGCGTGCACACCGACGAGCGGATCGGGGAGTGCCACTACGGCGACTGGTCCGGCCGCAAGCTCGCCGAGCTCAAGGACGAACCGCTGATGGAGGTCGTCCAGGCGCACCCCTCGGCGGCCGCCTTCCCCGGCGGTGAGTCGATGCGGTCGATGCAGACGCGCGCCGCCGAGGCCGTACGGGAGTGGAACGCGCGCGTGGAGCGCGATCACGGCGCCGACGCCGTGTATCTGATGTGCTCGCACGGCGACATCATCAAGTCTCTGGTCGCGGACGCACTCGGACTTCATCTGGACCTCTTCCAGCGGATCGCTGTCGAACCGTGTTCCATCACCGCGATCCGTTACACCCGCCTCAGGCCGTTTCTCCTCCGCCTCGGTGACACCGGGGACTTCGCGTCCCTGGCGCCGCGAGAGGAACCGCCGGCCGGCGACGCCCCGGTCGGGGGCGGTGCGGGCGCACCGTGATCGTCGGGCGCAGTAGGGTGAAGCGGTCGCGGTAGCGGCCCCGATCACGAGTCCGATCACGATTCCCATGGAGACAGGACGTGTCCCGTCAGGTGTTCCTCTACGACCCGCCGGAGCGTTTCGTGGCCGGCACGGTCGGACTGCCCGGACGCCGTACGTTCTTCCTCCAGGCCACCGCCGGCTCCCGGGTGACCAGCGTGGCCCTGGAGAAGACACAGGTGGCAGCGCTCGCCGAGCGCATGGACGAACTGCTCGACGAGGTCGTACGGCGCAGCGGCGGCAGCGCCGCCGTACCCGCCATGGCGCCCACCGAGGTCGCCGACACCGCCCCCCTCGACACCCCGATCGAGGAGGAGTTCCGGGTCGGCACCATGGCGCTGGCCTGGGACGGCGAGGAGCAGCGCATGATCGTCGAGGCGCAGGCGCTGGTCGAGCTGGAGGCCGACTCCGAGGAGGACCTCGCCGAGGCCGAGGAGCGGCTGCTGCAGGACGAGGAGAACGGCCCCCCGATGCTGCGGGTCCGGCTCACCGGCGCGCAGGCCCGGGCTTTCGCCAAGCGCGCCCTGGACGTCGTCAACGCCGGGCGGCCGCCGTGCCCGCTGTGCAGCCTGCCCCTGGACCCGGAGGGACACGTATGTCCGCGCCAGAACGGATACCGCCGCGGAGCGTGACCCCGGTGGATCTGCTCACCGAAGGTGAGCTGACCGTCCGCGGCCGCATCCGTGAGGCCTCCAACGCGGCCCTGTTCTGCACGGTGGGGTACGAGGGCCAGGAGGCGTCCTGCATCTACAAGCCGATCGCCGGGGAGCGCCCGCTGTGGGACTTCCCCGACGGCACCCTCGCCGAGCGCGAGGTCGCCGCGTACGCGGTCTCTGAGGCGACGGGCTGGGGGCTCGTACCGCCCACCGTGCTGCGTGACGGACCCTACGGCGAGGGCATGTGCCAGCTGTGGATCGACGTCGTGCCCGGCGCGGAACTGCTCGCGCTGGTGGACCGGGAGGAACCGGAAGAGGGCTGGAAGGCCATCGGGTTCGCCGAGGTCGGTGAAGGGCGGACCGCCCTGCTGGTGCACGCCGACGACGAACGGCTGCGCCGGCTCGCCGTCCTGGACGCGGTGATCAACAACGCCGACCGCAAGGGCGGCCATCTGCTGCCCGCCGCCGAGGAGCGGCTCTACGGGATCGACCACGGGGTCACCTTCAACGTCGAGAACAAGCTGCGCACCCTGCTGTGGGGCTGGGCGGGCGAGGCCCTGACCGGTGAGGCCTCGAAGGTGCTGAAGGGCATGAGGGAGGCCCTGGAGCCGGACGGGCCGCTGACGGCCACGCTCACCTCCCTCCTCACGCGGGCGGAGATCGATGCCACGCGCGCGCGCGTCGGGGCGATGCTCACCTCCGGGGTCCATCCCGAGCCGAGCGGGGAGTGGCCTGCGATCCCCTGGCCACCGGTGTAGCCGCGCGGCACAAGGGCCGGTGACGCGAAAGAGCGCCTTACCGGCCATCCGGCTCGGTCCGGTTCGTATATGGAACGCCGGTCCGGTTACGCTCGTGACATGTATGCCTGGCCCGCTTCTGAGGTCCCCGCCCTGCCCGGCACGGGCCGCGACCTCCGGATCCACGACACCGCGACCGGTGGACTCATCACCCTTGAGCCCGGTCCCGTCGCCCGTCTCTACGTCTGCGGCATCACCCCGTACGACGCCACCCACCTGGGACACGCGGCGACCTACAACGCGTTCGACCTCGTGCAGCGCGTGTGGCTCGACACCAAGCGGCAGGTCCACTACGTCCAGAACGTCACCGACGTCGACGACCCGCTGCTGGAGCGGGCCGAGCGCGACGGCCTCGACTGGGTGGCCCTCGCCGAGAAGGAGACCGCCCTCTTCCGCGAGGACATGACCGCCCTGCGCATGCTGCCCCCGCAGCACTACATCGGCGCCGTCGAGGCGATACCCGGCATCGTGCCGCTCGTCGAGCGGCTCCGGGACGCGGGCGCCGCCTACGAACTCGAAGGCGACATCTACTTCTCCGTCGAGGCCGACCCCCACTTCGGCAAGGTCTCCCACCTCGACGCGGCCGCGATGCGGCTGCTGTCCGCCGAGCGCGGCGGCGACCCGGACCGCCCGGGCAAGAAGAACCCGCTCGACCCGATGCTGTGGATGGCCGCCCGCGAGGGCGAGCCGAGCTGGGACGGCGCCTCGCTCGGCCGGGGCCGACCCGGCTGGCACATCGAGTGCGTGGCCATCGCCCTCGACCACCTCGGCATGGGCTTCGACGTCCAGGGCGGCGGCTCCGACCTCGCCTTCCCGCACCACGAGATGGGCGCCTCGCACGCCCAGGTGCTGACCGGCGAGTTCCCCATGGCCAAGGCCTACGTCCATGCCGGCATGGTCGCCCTGCACGGCGAGAAGATGTCCAAGTCCAAGGGCAACCTGGTCTTCGTCTCCACGCTGCGCCGGGACGGCGTCGACCCGGCCGCCATCCGGCTGGCGCTTCTCGCCCACCACTACCGGGCCGACTGGGAGTGGACCGACCAGGTGCTCCAGGACGCCGAGGCGCGTCTGGCACGCTGGCGCGCGGCCGTGTCCCGGCCCGACGGCCCCACCGCCGACGCGCTCGTCGAGGAGATCCGCGAAGCCCTCGCGAACGACCTGGACGCCCCGGCCGCGCTCGCCGCGGTGGACCGCTGGGCGGCGCTCCAGGAGGAGCGGGGCGGCACGGACGAGGGCGCCCCGGGCGTTGTGACCCGAGCCGTTGACGCGCTGCTGGGAGTGGCGCTGTAGGACACGGGAGAGGGCGCTTCCTCCGTAACGGGGAAGCGCCCTCTGTCATGTCAGGCGTGGGTCACAGCCGCTGGATCCTGATACTCCGCAGCACGTTCGGCGACTGGGTGTCCCAGACGCCGACGACCTGGTGGCCGAACGCGAAGGCCTGCTGGATCTGCTGGTGGATCTGCGGGTTCGGGTTGTTGAGGACCCGGAACTGGTTGTTGATGCGCAGGAAGATCTGGTGCGGCTGCCCCTGGAGCGGGTGGATGAAGTCGATGAAGCCGTTCGCCACGCCGGATGCGAGGGCCTGCGCCTGCACCTGCTGGACCAGCTGTTGTACGGCGGCCAGCGCGACCTGCTGCAACTGCTGCTGCACCTGCTGCTCGGCCTGCTGCGCCTGCTGGTCGTGCTGAGGCGGCATCTGCTGCAACAGCTGCTGGTACGGCTGCTGCTGACCGAGCTGCTGAAGCTGCTCCAGCGAGCCGCCGCCCGTGCCGCCGCCCATACCGCCGCCCGTGCCGCCGCCCATGTTGCCGAAAGGCTGCTGCTGGCCGTAACCCTGCTGCTGGAACGGCGAGGTGCTCGGGTACTGCTGTGCCGGTTGACCCATCTGCGGGGTGGTGCTCATGCGGGTGTCACCTTCCCTTGCTTGTATGGGCTTTGCGTCAGCCGGTGATCACCAGGCCGACGATCTCGTCGTCCGAGAACCAGACCCGGACGTCGGGCCGTCCCCCCGCGAAGGCGGTGTGCACCGCCTGGCGGATCTCGGGAGACGGACGGTTCAGGTTCCGCCAGCCGCCGGCCACGAACAGCCGGAGCCTCGGCGGGAGTTCACGCGGGTACGGCAGCAGTTCGTCCCAGTACCGCTCGGCCTGGCCGGTACCGACCGCGTGTGGCAGCAGATGTGTGACCGCCGCCTTGATGTCGGGCCGGCTGCCGATCCGCTGCGAGGCCGGCCGGCCCGGCGCGTCCTGCTGCGGCGAACCGCTCGCCCGCAGCACCGCGCGGGCACGTTCCGGGGACATCGGGCTCTGGTCGGCCGCCTTGAGCATGCCCTGCAGCGCGGCCAGCGCGCCGACCACCACCGGAGAGGCGGCGGAGGTCCCCGAGAACGTGTCGGTGTACCAGGCGATCTCCTCGGGCCCGCCCTGCAGATCGCCGGGCCGGTCCCAGAAGCCGCCCGTGGTCGTGACCTCGCGCCCCCAGCCCTGCGCGTCCACGCGCGAGCCGTAGTTGGAGAACGCCAGCCTCGACCGGTCCGGGCCGTGATCCCGGCCGTGCGTGCCGGGCGGCGGAGCGCCCGCGCCGACCAGGACGGCACCGGAGGACTGGTTGGACGGGTTGAACGGGTTGCGCCATCCCTGCGGGAACTCGTCCGGGCGGCGCTCGTAGACCGCGTCGTCGAGCGACTCGGCCCCGTTTCCGGCGGCGGCCACCACGAGCACGCCCCTGGCGGTGGCGTGCCGTACGGCCGCGAAGTCGTCCGGCCACCACTCCAGTGGGATGTAGCCGCGCTGGTCGTCGCGCTCGGCGTACTCGAACCGCGGTCCAGGGCGGTGCAGTTCGACCAGCACGATGTCGCCGGGGCCGAGCCGTTCCGCCGCCGCGTGGATCGCGGCCGCGGTGCCGAGCCCCTGGAAGGACGCGGCCGCGGTCACCGCGTCGGGTACGGCGCCCTGGACGCCGTACTGGCCCTGGTCGCCGCCGATCACGCCGATCACGGCGGTGCCGTGGTTGCGCCAGGCGAGATCGTCGACCGGGGTGCCGACGACCACCCCGGCGAGCTTCGCGGCCAGGTCCTCGTGGCCCAGCTGCCAGGCCCCCTCCACATCGATCACCGTCACGCCCTGACCGGTCCCGCCGGGCCGCTGCCAGGCCCAGTGGGCGTCGATCCCCTCGGGCGCGGGCCGCAGATAGCCCTGGCGGCTGCTGAAGTCGGGGGTGACGGTCGCGCCTTCCTTCAGTCGCCGGTTCTCCTCGCTCTGCAAGGTCGCGGGCACGGCGCCCGGTTTCACATACGCCGTGTCGACGCCCGGCAGCGCCGCGATCCGCGAGCGCAGCTCCGCCGCGCGGCTCTCCCCGCCGCGCACCCGGTAGAACAGCGCGAGATCGTTCTCCGTGCCCGCGGAGGGGCCCTGCTGCAGGCGCTCCTCGCTGCCGAACAGCGGTTCCAGGGCGAGCTGTTCGTCGTCGAGGAACATGTTCAGCGCCGACACGTCGGCGCCCGCCGCCGACCGTACGCCCTCCGCCTGCGCCCGCAGCCGGGCCTCCGGGCGGGCCACGACGATCAGTTCCTGCTCCGCTCCTCGATAGGTGAATCCCGCTCCGTCGGGTCCCGGTCCGGATGTCCCCGGGCCCTGTTCCGGCTGTACCTGCTCGGTCATCGGGTACCGCTCCCTTCGGTCCGCGCGGGTGTCGCCTTCGTGGGACAACCAAGCACTCGGACGGCGGCCCGTCCAGAGCATTTTCGTCAACTCGGTTTGAAAACATGTTGAATTGGGAAACCTGTGCAATCCGGCCTGAAACAGGTGTCACGCCGTAATCCGGCCAGATGCTGTCGAGACGCTGTCGAACATCTGGCGGACGCTGTGGAGGACGCGGCGCATGTGATGGGGTGGAGCGGTAGTTGACCGCTGGACCGGCCAACTGCCGGTCTCCCTCGCGGAAGGGCTCCCCGTGGCTCCCACTCACGGTTCCTTCGCACATCCCCTCAGCCGCCGCAGACTGCTGACCGTCGGCGCGGTGGCGACCGGTGCCGCACTCGCCGGCGCTCCCGCCCGGGCCACCGCCGGACCGGCCGTCATCGCACTGCCGAACGGCTTCCGCCCGGAGGGCATCACGATCGGCGGTGGACCGTACGCCTACCTCGGCTCCCTCGGCGACGGGTCCGTCTGCCGCGCCGACCTGCGCACCGGTGCCGGCTCCATCGTCTCCGCCGGACCCGGCACACCCTCGGTCGGGCTCAAACTCGACGACCGGGGACGGCTGTTCATCGCGGGACGCGGCCAGGGCGCCCGCGTGATGGACGCCCGCAGCGGCGAGATCCTCGGCTCGTACGTCCTCAGCACCACCACGCCCACCTTCGCCAACGACGTGTTCCTCACCCCGCGCGCGGCCTGGTTCACCGATTCCTACCAGCCGGCCCTGTACGCCCTGCCGCTCGGACGGCACGGTGAGCTGCCGGGCGCGGACGACGTCGTACGGATCACCCTCGGCGGCGCCTGGAGCCAGGTGCCCGGCGAGATCGTGAACGCCAACGGCATCACCCGCACCCCGGACGGCTCGGCGCTGCTCGTGGTGCAGTCCGGGGTCGGCGCCCTGCACCGGGTGAACCCGCGCACCGGCGTCACCGAACTCGTCGACCTCGGCGACGCGGCACCGCTCACCAACGGCGACGGCCTGCTGCTGATCGGGCGGACGCTGTACGTCGTGCAGAACCGGCAGAACGCCATCGATGTCTTCACGCTGGCCGCCGACGGACGCAGCGGCCTCTTCAGGCGCCGTATCACCGACCCCGCCTTCGACGTGCCGACGACGGTGGCCGCGTACAAGGGGCGGCTCTACCTGCCCAACGCGCGGTTCACCACGACGCCGACGCCCGAGACGACGTACGCCGTGGTCTCCGTGCCGAAGTGACGGCCGAGGGCGGTGCCCCGGCGCGCACCGCCCTCACTCACGACCTCAGTCCTCCGACGACTCGTCGTCCTCGGGACCCGTCTTGGGGGGCTTCGGCGGGCGGGTGCGACCACTGGGGTTGTCCCGCAGGTAGGTGCCGTCACCGCCCTCCGTCGCGTGTCCGCCGGCCGACGGGCCGCCGTCCCGGCGCCGCAGATACCGCTCGAACTCGCGGGCGATGGCCTCGCCCGAAGCCTCGGGAAGCTCGGCGGTGTCCCGGGCCTCCTCCAGCGACTGCACGTACTCGGCGACCTCGCTGTCCTCGGCGGCCAGCTGGTCCACGCCGACCTGCCAGGCGCGCGCGTCCTCGGCCAGCTCGCCCAGCGGGATGCGCACGTCGATCAGGTCCTCAAGACGGTTCAGCAGGGCCAGCGTCGCCTTCGGGTTGGGCGGCTGCGACACGTAGTGCGGTACGGCCGCCCAGAGACTGACGGCCGGCACGCCCGCGTGCGTGCACGCCTCCTGAAGGACGCCGACGATGCCCGTGGGGCCCTCGTACTTGGTCTCCTCCAGATCCATACGGCGGGCCAGATCCGGGTCCGAGGTGGTCCCGCTGATCGGGACCGGACGTGTGTGCGGGGTGTCGCCCAGCAGGGCACCCAGGACGACCACCAGCTCCACGCCCAGCTCGTGCGCGAAGCCCAGCAGCTCGTTGCAGAACGAGCGCCAGCGCATGGACGGCTCGATACCCCGGACGAGCACGAGATCACGCGGCTTCTCGCCGCCGACCCGGACCACGGACAACCTTGTCGTGGGCCAGGTGATCTTCCGCACGCCCGCGTCCATCCACACCGTGGGGCGGTTGACCTGGAAGTCGTAGTAGTCCTCGGCGTCCAGCGCCGCGAACACCTCGCCCTTCCACTCCCTGTCCAGATGCGCGACCGCGGTGGAGGCGGCGTCGCCGGCGTCGTTCCAGCCCTCGAACGCGGCCACCATGACTGGGTCGATCAGCTCGGGAACTCCCTCCAGCTCGATCACCCAGCGCCTCCTTCCGACGTGCCCTCGCCTGACGAACCAACCTTACGGCGTGCGGCGGGGGCGCCCGCAGCCCCCTTGCACGGGGGAGTGAACGGATCACTGCCCCGATCGCCACCCGGGAACACCCCCCCGTCCGGCGCTCCTCACAGCGTGGAGCGCAGCCACTGTTCCACGCTCGCGATGTGCACCGTCGCCCACGAGCGGGCCGCCTCCGCGTCCCGGTCGCGCAGGGCGGCGAGGATCGCGCGGTGCTCGTGCAGGGTGCGGCTGACGGCGTCCTCCTGGGTCAGCCCGCGCCAGATCCGGGCCCGGGTGGTGGGGCCGGACAGTCCGTCGAGCAGCGAGCACAGCACCGAGTTGCCGGAGCCGCGCACGATCGCCCGATGGAACTCCAGATCGCAGGCGACGAGTTCCTCCACCGAGGGTGACGCGCCGAGCTTGTCCAACTGTTCGGCCAGCTCGTCCAGTTGCTCCTCGCCGATCTGCGCCGCCGCCATGCCTGTCGCGGCCGGCTCCAGGATGCGGCGCACGGCCAGGAACTCCAGCACGGTGTCGTCGCGGTGGAAGTCGACGACGAAGCTCATGGCCTCCAGCAGCAGTTGCGGATCGAGGCTGGTCACATAGGTGCCGTCGCCCTGCCGTACGTCCAGGATCCGGATCAGCGACAGGGCGCGCACCGCCTCGCGCAGGGAGTTGCGGGACAGGCCCAGTTCGGCGGCGAGTTCGCTCTCCTTGGGGAGCCGGTCGCCGGGGCGCAGCCCACCGGAGACGATCATGCCCTTGATCTTCTCGATCGCCTCGTCGGTGACTGCCATACAGGCCTCCAGTGCGCTCAGACATCCGATGTCTCGGCACATTATGAGGCACGCGAAAGGGGCGGCTCCGTCGGCGGGGAGCCGCCCCTTCCTGCCCGGACCGGGACCTACTTCTTGTCGAGCAGGTCCTGGACCTTCGCCCGGACGTCGTCCGTGGCCAGGCCGCGGATCGTGAGGGTCGTACGGCGGCGCAGGACGTCGTCCGCCGTCTGCGCCCACTCGGTGTCCCGGGCGTAGACGACCTGGGCCCAGATCTCCGGGGCGTCGGGGTGGACCCGCTCGGCGAGCTCGGGGTTGTCGTTGGCCAGCCGCGCGATGTCGAAGGCCAGCGAACCGTAGTGCGTGGCCAGGTGCCTGGCGGTGTCGGCGCCCATGCGCGGGCCCGGCGCCGGACGGTCCACCAGGAGCCGGTGCGCGACCGCGCGCGGGTTGGCGACACCCGGCAGCGGGAGCTTCTTCGGCAGCGAGCTGATCGGCTCGAAGTCGTCGCCCAGCGGCTGGCCCGGCAGCGCCTCCAGCTTCTTCATGATCGTACGGCCGATGTGCCGGAAGGTCGTCCACTTGCCGCCCGCGACCGACAGCATGCCGCCGCGGCCCTCGGTGACGACGGTCTCGCGCTTGGCCTTCGCGGTGTCACCGGGACCGCCCGGCAGCACGCGCAGACCCGCGAAGGAGTACGTGATCAGATCCCGGGACAGCTGCTGGTCGCGGATGGAGAACGCGGCCTCGTCCAGGATCTGGGCTATGTCCTTCTCGGTGACGGAGACATCCGCCGGGTCGCCCTCGAACTCCTCGTCCGTGGTGCCGAGCAGGAGCATGTCCTCCCACGGCAGGGCGAAGGTGATGCGGTACTTGTCGATCGGGGTGGCGAGAGCGGCCTTCCAGGGCGAGGTCCGCTTCAGGACCAGATGCGCGCCCTTCGACAGACGGATCGACGGCGCCGCATTGGGGTCCTCCATCTTGCGCAGGTGGTCCACCCAGGGACCGGTGGCGTTGAGCACCAGGCGGGCACTGACGCCGAACTCGTCGCCGGTCGTACGGTCCTTGAGCTCCGCGCCCGTCACCCGGCCCTGGGTGAAGCGCAGGCCGGTGACCTCGGCGTGGTTGAGGACGACCGCCCCCGCCTCGACGGCCGCGCGGACCGTCATCAGGGCCATCCGGGCGTCGTTCATCTGGTCGTCGCCGTACACGGCCACGGCCTTGAGGTTGTCGGTGCGCAGCTCGGGCACGTCCTGCGCCGCCTTGGCGGGGGAGAGCAGGTGGCCGACGCCGTCACCGAAAGCGGAGAGCGCGGAGTAGGCGAAGACGCCCGCGCCGAGCTTCGCCGCGCCGTGCGGCCCGCCCTTGTACACGGGGAGGTAGAAGGTGAGCGGGTTCGCCAGGTGGGGGGCCACCTGGCGGGAGACCGCACGGCGCTCGAAGTGGTTCTCCGCCACCAGCTTCACCGCGCCGGTCTGCAGGTAGCGCAGACCGCCGTGGAGGAGCTTGGAGGAGGCGGAGGAGGTGGCGCCGGCGAAGTCGCCGGCGTCGACCAGTGCCACCCTGAGGCCGGACTGCGCGGCGTGCCAGGCGGTGGAGATGCCCAGGATGCCGCCGCCGATCACGAGAAGGTCGTACGACGCCTTGGAGAGCTGCTCCCGGGTCTCGGCGCGGCTCGGGTTCGAGCCGGGGGCCGGGCGCGTCCCGAGGGCAGGCACGGACTGCAGGGTGGACTGACTGGTCATTTCGGGTTCTTACTCCTCATCAGAGCGTGCGGCGGAGCTCGCCGGGGAGCCCGCTGCCGAGCTCCCCGGTGCTCCGGTCAGCTTTCGTCGTCGTCGATCCAGCCCATGGTCCGCTCGACGGCCTTGAGCCAGTTCTTGTACTCGCGGTCGCGGATCTCCGCGTCCATGTGGGGGGTCCACTCCGCGGCCCGGCGCCAGTTGGCGCGCAGTTCGTCGGTGCTGGACCAGAAGCCGACGGCGAGGCCGGCGGCGTAGGCGGCGCCGAGGCAGGTGGTCTCGGCGACCATCGGGCGCACCACGGGTGCGTCCAGGACGTCCGAGAGCGTCTGCATCAGGAGGTTGTTGGAGGTCATGCCGCCGTCGACCTTCAGGGCCACCAGCTCGTCGCCGGAGTCCTTGACCATGGCGTCGGCGATCTCCCGGGTCTGCCAGGCGGTCGCCTCCAGGACGGCGCGCGCGAGGTGCGCCTTGGTGACGTACCGGGTCAGGCCGGCGATCACACCGCGGGCGTCGGAGCGCCAGTGCGGGGCGAACAGTCCGGAGAAGGCCGGCACGAAGTAGGCGCCGCCGTTGTCCTCGACCGAGAGCGCGAGCGTCTCGATCTCGGCCGCGGTGGAGATCAGGCCCATCTGGTCGCGCATCCACTGCACCAGGGAGCCGGTGACGGCGATCGAGCCCTCCAGCGCGTAGACCGTCGGCTGCTCGCCGATCTTGTAGCCGACCGTGGTCAGCAGGCCCGCGTAGGAGTTGATGATCTTGTCACCGGTGTTCATCACCATGAAGGTGCCGGTGCCGTAGGTGGACTTGGTCTCGCCCTCGGAGAAGCAGGTCTGGCCGAACAGGGCCGCCTGCTGGTCACCGAGCGCGGAGGCGACCGGGATGCCGCCGAGCAGCTCGCCCAGCTTGCCGCCGGTGACCTCGCCATAGACCTCGGCGGAGGAGCGGATCTCCGGCAGGATCGCCAGCGGGACGCCGATGGACTCGGCGATCTTCTCGTCCCACTCCATGGTGTGGAGGTTCATCAGCATGGTGCGGGAGGCGTTGGTGACGTCGGTGACGTGCTTGCCGCCGTTGACACCGCCGGTCAGGTTCCAGATGACCCAGCTGTCCATGGTGCCGAAGAGGATGTCGCCCGCCTCGGCGCGCTGCCGCAGGCCCTCGACGTTGTCGAGCAGCCAGCGGGCCTTCGGACCGGAGAAGTAGGACGCGAGCGGCAGGCCCGTCTCCCGGCGGAAACGGTCCTGGCCGACGTTGCGGCCGAGCTCCTTGCAGAGCGAGTCGGTGCGGGTGTCCTGCCAGACGAGGGCGTTGTGGACGGGCTCACCGGTGTTCTTGTCCCACAGCACGGTGGTCTCGCGCTGGTTGGTGATGCCGATGGCCTTGATGTCGTCGCGGGTGATGCCGGCCTTCTCGATGGCTCCGGCGACGACCTCCTGGACGTTGGTCCAGATCTCGGTGGCGTTGTGCTCGACCCAGCCCGGCTTGGGGAAGATCTGCTCGTGCTCCTTCTGGTCGACGGAGACGATACGGCCGTCGCGGTCGAAGACGATGCAGCGCGAGGAGGTCGTGCCCTGGTCGATGGCGGCGATGAAGGGGCCTGCGGTGTGAGCGTCGGTCACTGTGTACTCCTGAAGGTTCCGAGAGTTAAGGGGACGTGTCTACCTGTGCTCTAAACGAAAGCAACGTTGTAGATGCCTGCAGCGATCGCCGCGCCGACCAGCGGGCCGACCACCGGGACCCAGGCGTAGCCCCAGTCGGAACCGCCCTTGTTGGGCAGGGGCAGCAGGGCGTGCACGATTCTCGGGCCGAGGTCACGGGCCGGGTTGATCGCGTAACCGGTCGGACCGCCCAGGGACAGACCGATCGAGACCACCACGAGTGCGGTGATCAGACCGCCCAGGATGCCGAGGCCGTCACCGGCCGCGTTCAGGCCCTGCGTGAGGACGGCCAGCACCAGCACGATCGTGCCGATGACCTCGGTGGCCACGTTCTGCCAGGCGACCCGGATCTCCGGACCGGTGGAGAAGACGCCGAGCACCGGGCCCGCGCCCTTCTCCTGGGCCTCGACCGCCTTGGCGGTGGTGGCCTGGGCGCCCGGACCGCCGACGATCTCCTTGTCGGTCAGGTGGGCGTGGAACTGGCCGTAGTAGGTGACCCAGACCAGGGCCGCGCCGACCATGGCGCCGACCATCTGTCCGGCCACGTAGGTCGGGACGTCGCTCCACGGGATGCCGTCGTCCTTGATCGCGAGCGCGAGGGTCACGGCCGGGTTCAGGTGAGCGCCGGACAGGGGCGCCGAGGTGTAGACCGCCGTGAGCACTGCGAAGCCCCACCCGAAGGTGATGGCGAGCCAGCCGGCGTTACGGGCCTTGGAGGCCTTCAGGGTGACAGCGGCGCAGACGCCGCCGCCGAGCAGGATGAGTATGGCGGTACCGATGGTCTCGCCGATGAAGATGTCGGAGCTGGACACCCGCGACTCCTTTGTCCTTCGTCCAGGGGAAGCCGAACCCCGGGTCCCACCGGTGGTTCGCGCCCTCGGGGGTGAGAGCAATACCGGCCCTTGGCGTTGTCACACTCTAGCGCGTATTGCCGGTAGGTGTTCGACAATGCCGACCGATGGACGGGAGTCTCGCTCCGGCGTTACGCACGCGTCAAGGGTTCTGTTATCGAAAGCGCGATCGTTATTGATCGTCATGAGCTATCTATGTGCGGCGGGGATGTTGAGACGAAGATCCCCATTTGTCCGTTACAGGGTATGGCGAAGTCCGGAACGCCGTACGGCGCTCCGGTGATCGTCAGCCTGTTGTTCAGAAGCGCCCGGCGCCCAGATCCCGCGACACCGCGCGGGCACAGTCCCGTACCGCGGCGATGACGTCGGGGCGTACTTCGCCGTCCTGGCACAGCCGTTCCACGGCGCCCGTGATCCCGACCGCGCCGACCGGCATCCGCCGCCGGTCGTGGATCGGGGCGGCCAGGGAGGCGACACCCTCCCAGGTCTCCTCCACGTCGGCCGCATAGCCACGCGCGCGCGTGACGTCGAGGATGTGCTCGAACGCCTCCAGCTCGCACACGGTGCGGTCGGTGAAGGCCTTGCGGTCGGCCTCAAGGGCCTCGCTGTGCGCGACCGGGTCGTACGCCGACAGCACCTTGCCCAGAGCCGTGGAGTGCAGGGGCTGCATGGCCCCGATCTCCAGCACTTGCCGGCTGTCGTCGGGGCGGAAGACGTGGTGCACGATCAGCACGCCCTGCTGGTGCAGGACGCCCAGATAGACGCTCTCGCCGCTGGAGCGGGCCAGATCGTCGGTCCACACCAGGGCGCGGGCCCGCAGCTCGTGCACGTCCAGATAGGTCGTGCCCAGGCGCAGCAGCTCCGCGCCCAGCTGGTAGCGCCCGGAGGCCTCGTCCTGTTCGACGAACCCCTCCTGCTGGAGGGTGCGCAGGATGCCGTGTGCGGTGCCCTTGGCAAGCCCCAGCGAGGAGGCGATGTCCGACAGGCCGAGCCGACGCTCGCCGCCCGCGAGCAGTCGCAGCATCGCGGCCGCCCGTTCGAGCGACTGGATGTTCCGTGCCATCGCCGTCCTGCCCTCCGTCCCCTTCGACCGCCGACCTCGACGATGTCGCTACCGTCGTTCGGCACAGCTGCCGTTGTTCGGCAATGTCGAACACTACCGGTCCATGCCGACCAACCGCCAATGGTCCGCAGTGATCTGTTGCGTCACTCGTATCCCGTACGCGACCCGCCCGTCATCCTCGTCCGTCCCGTGGACGCCCTGACCATCAGGTCCGGGTCCCGGTTACGCTGGCGGCGTGCGCCCACCGCGGAACCGACCGCAAGGGCGCAAAGCCGACAGCCGTCGCACCTCAGGGAGCCCCTTCATGGCCTCGTTGCCACAGACCCCTTCCGCCGACAGCCGGACCCGTGTGTCCGCCCTCCGCGAGGCGCTCGCCACCCGAGTGGTGGTAGCCGACGGAGCCATGGGCACCATGCTCCAGGCCCAGGACCCCACCCTTGAGGACTTCGAGGACCTTGAGGGCTGCAACGAGATCCTGAACCTGACCCGGCCCGACATCGTCCGCTCCGTCCATGACGCGTACTTCGCGGTGGGCGTCGACTGCGTCGAGACCAACACCTTCGGTGCCAACCACACGGCCGCGGCCGAGTACGAGATCGCCGACCGGGTGCACGAGCTGTCCGAGGCGGGCGCCCGGATCGCCCGTGAGGTGGCCGACGAGTACGCCGCCCGGGACGGCCGTACCCGCTGGGTGCTGGGCTCGGTCGGCCCCGGTACCAAGCTGCCGACACTCGGTCACGTCGGCTACGCCACGATCCGTGACGGCTACCAGGCGAACGCCGAGGGCCTGCTGGCCGGCGGCGCCGATGCCCTGATCGTGGAGACCACCCAGGACCTCCTGCAGACCAAGGCCTCCGTGCTGGGCGCCCGCCGCGCCATGGAGGCGACCGGCGCCGAGGTGCCCCTGCTGGTCTCCATGGCCTTCGAGACCACCGGCACCATGCTGCTCGGCTCCGAGATCGGCGCCGCGCTCACCGCGCTGGAGCCGCTCGGCATCGACATGATCGGCCTGAACTGCTCGACCGGCCCCGCCGAGATGAGCGAGCACCTGCGCTACCTCACCCGGCACTCCCGTATCCCGCTGCTGTGCATGCCGAACGCGGGCCTGCCGATCCTCACCAAGGACGGCGCGCACTTCCCGCTGGACCCGGAGGGCCTTGCGGACGCCCAGGAGAACTTCGTCCTGGACTACGGCCTCAGCCTCATCGGCGGCTGCTGCGGCACCACGCCCGAGCATCTGCGCCAGGTCGTCGAGCGCGCCCGCACCCTCACGCCCGGCGAGCGTGACCCGCGCCCCGAGCCGGGCGCCGCCTCGCTCTACCAGACGGTCCCGTTCCGCCAGGACACCTCCTACCTCGCGATCGGAGAACGGACCAACGCCAACGGCTCCAAGAAGTTCCGTGAGGCCATGCTGGAGGGCCACTGGGACGACTGTGTGGAGATGGCCCGCGAGCAGATCCGCGAGGGCGCGCACATGCTCGACCTGTGCGTCGACTACGTCGGCCGTGACGGCGTCGCCGACATGGAGGAGCTGGCCGGCCGCTTCGCCACCGCCTCCACCCTGCCGATCGTCCTGGACTCCACCGAGGTCGACGTCATCAAGGCCGGCCTGGAGAAGCTGGGCGGCCGCGCGGTCATCAACTCCGTCAACTACGAGGACGGCGACGGCCCCGAGTCCCGCTTCGCGAAGGTCACCGAGCTCGCCAAGGAGCACGGCGCCGCGCTGATCGCGCTGACCATCGACGAGGAGGGCCAGGCCCGCACCCCCGAGAAGAAGGTCGAGATCGCCGAACGGCTCATCGACGACCTCACCGGCAACTGGGGCATCCACGAGTCGGACATCCTCATCGACACCCTGACCTTCACCATCTGCACCGGCCAGGAGGAGTCCCGCGGGGACGGCATCGCCACCATCGAGGCGATCCGCGAACTCAAGCGCCGCCACCCGGACGTACAGACCACGCTGGGCCTGTCGAACATCTCCTTCGGCCTGAACCCGGCCGCCCGCGTTCTGCTCAACTCCGTCTTCCTCGACGAGTGCGTCAAGGCGGGCCTGGACTCGGCGATCGTGCACGCGTCGAAGATCCTGCCGATCGCCCGGTTCACCGAGGAGGAGGTGCAGACGGCCCTCGACCTCATCCACGACCGTCGCGCCGAGGGCTACGACCCGCTCCAGAAGCTGATGGCCCTGTTCGAGGGGGCCACCACCAAGTCCCTCAAGGCGGGCCGGGCCGAGGAACTGGCCGCGCTGCCGCTGGAGGAGCGCCTCAAGCGCCGCATCATCGACGGCGAGCGCAACGGCCTGGAGGCCGACCTCGACGAGGCCCTGGAGACCCGCAAGGCCCTCGACATCGTCAACGAGACGCTGCTGGACGGTATGAAGGTCGTCGGCGAGCTCTTCGGCTCCGGCCAGATGCAGCTGCCGTTCGTGCTCCAGTCCGCCGAGGTCATGAAGGCCGCGGTCGCCCATCTCGAACCGCACATGGAGAAGTCCGACGCCGAGGGCAAGGGCACCATCGTGCTGGCGACCGTCCGCGGCGACGTGCACGACATCGGCAAGAACCTCGTCGACATCATCCTGTCCAACAACGGCTACAACGTCGTCAACCTCGGCATCAAGCAGCCGGTCTCCGCGATCCTGGACGCCGCCGAGGAGCACAAGGCCGATGTCATCGGCATGTCCGGGCTCCTGGTCAAGTCCACGGTGATCATGAAGGAGAACCTGGAGGAGCTCAACTCCCGTGGCATGGCGGCCGACTACCCCGTCATCCTCGGCGGCGCCGCGCTGACACGGGCCTACGTCGAGCAGGATCTGCACGAGCTGTACGAGGGCGAAGTCCGGTACGCCCGTGACGCGTTCGAGGGGCTGCGCCTGATGGACGCCCTCATCGGCGTCAAGCGGGGCGTGCCCGGCGCGAAGCTGCCCGAGCTCAAGCAGCGCCGGGTCAGGGCCACCGCCCAGGCGGTGGTCGAGGAGCGTCCCGAGGAGGGGCACGTCCGCTCCGACGTCGCCACCGACAACCCCGTGCCCACCCCGCCCTTCTGGGACACCCGTGTCATCAAGGGCATCCAGCTCAAGGAGTACGCCTCCTGGCTGGACGAGGGCGCGCTGTTCAAGGGGCAGTGGGGCCTCAAGCAGGCCCGCACCGGCGACGGCCCGACCTACGAGGAGCTCGTCGAGACCGAGGGCCGTCCCCGGCTGCGCGGACTGCTGGACAAGCTGCAGACCGAGAACCTCCTCGAAGCGGCCGTCGTCTACGGCTACTTCCCCTGTGTGTCCAAGGACGACGACCTGATCATCCTGGACGACCAGGGCAACGAGCGCACCCGCTTCACCTTCCCGCGCCAGCGCCGCGGACGCAGGCTGTGCCTGGCCGACTTCTTCCGCCCTGAGGAGTCGGGCGAGACCGATGTCGTCGGCCTCCAGGTCGTCACCGTCGGCTCCCGCATCGGGGAGGAGACGGCGAAGCTCTTCGAGTCCAACTCCTACCGTGACTACCTCGAACTGCACGGTCTGTCCGTGCAGTTGGCCGAGGCCCTCGCCGAGTACTGGCACGCGCGCGTCCGTTCGGAGCTGGGCTTCGCGGGCGAGGACCCGAACGACATCGAGGACATGTTCGCCCTGAAGTACCGGGGCGCCCGCTTCTCGCTGGGCTACGGCGCCTGCCCCGACCTGGAGGACCGCGCCAAGATCGCCGAGCTGCTCCAGCCGGAGCGCATCGGCGTGCACCTCTCCGAGGAGTTCCAGCTGCACCCCGAGCAGTCCACGGACGCCATCGTGATCCACCACCCGGAGGCGAAGTACTTCAACGCACGCTGAGGCCGGGCCACCCCGGTTTCTGAGGCGCCCTCGACCGTGACTCCGGTGTGCCCCGGGCCACGTCGGTTAAACAGGGCATCGCAGCGACGCACGACGTACACTGGTCGGTCCACTGCAGGCCGGTTCCCCATGTGGGAACCGGCCTGATCGTCCCTCAAGGAGGTGCGCCAGGATGACCACCACGGTCCCCGCGCTCGGAACCCGTACGGCCGAAGGCTCAGCCCTGCAAGCCGTGCTCCTGGACATGGACGGCACCCTCGTGGACACCGAGGGATTCTGGTGGGACGTGGAGGTCGAGATCTTCGCCGGCCTCGGCCACACCCTCGACGACTCCTGGCGCCATGTCGTGGTCGGCGGTCCCATGAGCCGCAGCGCGGGGTTCCTGATCGAGGCCACCGGCGCCGACATCACCCTCGCCGAGCTCACGCTGCTCCTCAACCAGGGCTTCGAGGAGCGCATCGGACGCGCCCTGCCGCTGATGCCGGGCGCCGCCCGGCTGCTGGCCGAACTGGCCGCGCACGAGATCCCCACGGCCCTGGTCTCCGCCTCGCACCGGCGCATCATCGACCGGGTCCTCACCTCGCTCGGCCCGCAGCACTTCGCGCTGACGGTGGCCGGTGACGAGGTGCCGCGCACCAAGCCGCACCCCGACCCGTACCTCACCGCCGCGGCCGGGCTCGGAGTGGATCCGGCCAGATGCGCGGTCGTCGAGGACACCGCGACCGGTGTCGCGGCGGCGGAGGCGGCCGGCTGCCAGGTGGTGGTGGTCCCCTCGGTCTCCTCCATCGCCCCGGCCCACCGGCGTACCGTCGTCGGCTCGCTCGAAGAGGTGGATCTGGCATTTCTGCGCGGTCTGATGACGGAAAAGCGCTAGCCGTTCACCGAGCGTGCAACCGCGATACAAGGAAATTCCAGCGGGGCGGTTGCGAACCGGGAACGGCCCCACGGACCAAGGAATTCGAGCCCACCGGATGGCCGAATTCCGCCAGCACCCCACCTCCTTGCGGGTGTGACGTTCCCCACCCCGGGCGGTCTCGACAGGCCGCACCCCGTGTGCTGTTCACCCCCTTTCGGGCGGCATCGGCGTGCCCTTGTGTCCCGATTGGGGAGATGCTGCACGAATCCTTCCGCTGTCGGTTTTTCGTTGTGTCCACGCCCGATTTCGCTGCGTGATGGGGCCTCAACTCCGGTGACCGCGAAGCGTCCTCGGGACGCCGACTAATCTCATCGCGAGAACCTCGCCCTTTACCCCCGTGATCCGCCGCGACACCCCTGCATGCCGGATACACGGACGTGACAGCTCTGGAGAAACTCGAGCATGAACCGCAAGACTTTGGTGCTGCCGGCCGTCATCGGTCTGCTCGCCCCGGTCCTCGCCGCCTGCGGCGGATCGGACAGCGGCAGCGGCGGTGGGGACGCGATCGTCGTCGGTACCACGGACGAGTTCACCGCCACGAGTGAGGCACCCGCGCCGCTTGACCCGGCGTACGCCTACGACGTCGGCACCTGGAACATCCTGCGCCAGACCGTGCAGACGCTGATGATCCAGCCGCGCGGCGAGGGCGAGCCGGTGCCCGAGGCGGCCGAGCGCTGCGGCTTCACCGACACCGGCAACGAGCGCTACGCCTGCACCCTGCGCGAGGGCCTGAAGTTCGCCAACGGCGACGCCGTCACCGCGGCCGATGTGAAGTACTCCATCGACCGCGCCCTCAAGCTCAAGGCCGACAGCGGGGTGTCCGCCCTGCTGTCCACCGTGGACACCGTCGAGACCAAGGGCGAGCGCGAGGTCATCTTCCATCTCAACACCGCCGACGCCACCTTCCCGTACAAGCTGTCCACGCCGGTCGCGGGCATCGTCAACCCCGACGACTACGAAGCCGGCAAGCTCCGTGACGGTTTCCAGGTGGACGGCTCCGGCCCGTACACCTTCAAGGGCGAGGAGCAGGACGGCAAGCTGGTCAAGGCCGTCTTCACCAAGAACCCGTCCTACCAGGGCACGCTGAAGGTGAACAACGACGAGGTCGAGCTGCGCTCCTTCGCCGACGCGGACGCCATGAGCAGCGCCATCGAGCGGGGCGACATCCACCTCATGAGCCGCACCATGTCGCCCGAGCAGATCCAGCGGCTCTCCACGGCCTCCGACAGCGAGGTCGACCTGGTCGAGATGTCCGGCCTTGAGATCCGCTACCTCGCCTTCAACACCGACGCCCCGGCCGTCGAGAGCAAGGCGGTCCGCCAGGCGATGGCCCAGGTCGTCGACCGCGGCGAACTGGTCAGCAAGGTCTACGGCACCCAGGCCGAGCCGCTGTACTCGCTGGTCCCGGCCAGCCTCACCGGCCACTCCAACGCGTTCTTCAACAAGTACGGCGAGCCCAGCACCGCCAAGGCCAAGGCGCTGCTCGCCAAGGCGAACGTCAGCACCCCGGTGTCGCTGACCCTGCAGTACACCACCGACCACTACGGCGCGGCCACCAAGAAGGAGTTCGAGCTGTTGAAGGAACAGCTCAACTCCAGCGGCCTGTTCGACGTCAAGATCGAGGGCACCCCCTGGGAGACCTTCCGCCCCGCCGAGCAGAAGGGCGAGTACGAGGTCTACGGCATGGGCTGGTTCCCGGACTTCCCGGACGCCGACAACTACATCGCGCCGTTCCTCGACAAGGACAACTTCCTCGGCTCGCCGTACGCGAACAGCGAGATCCGCAACTCCCTCATCCCGGAGTCCCGTCGCGAGGCCGACCGGCAGTCGGCGGTCGGCAGTCTGACGGAAATCCAGGACATCGTCGCCGAGGACGTCCCCGTGATCCCGCTGTGGCAGGGCAAGCAGTACGTCGCCGCCCGCGACGACGTCACGGGCACCGCGTACGCGCTCAACTCGTCCTCCACCCTTCAGCTGTGGGAGCTCGGCCGTGGCGTGAGCGGCTGACGTCTCCCGTGCCCGGGGCCGCGGGACGGCGGCCCCGCGATTTCCGAAACGACGACAAGGCACCTGCACGTGAACATGCGCAACCAGTGGCCGGTCCTGCCCGTGATGGCGGGGCTGGCCTCCGGCCTGCTGACCGGCTGCGGCACGGAGACCGGCGACTCCGCGAGCGACAGCTCCTCCGTGGTGATAGGGATGTCCGACGACGTCCTCGCCACCGACCCGGCGTCCGGCTACGACCCGGGCTCGTGGCTGCTGTTCAACAACGTCTTCCAGTCCCTGCTCAGCTTCCCCAAGGGCGGCACCGACCCCGAGCCGGACGCCGCCGAGTCGTGCGCCTTCACGGACACCCAGACCAAGGTCTACAAGTGCACGCTGAAGGACGACCTCAAGTTCAGCAACGGTGACTCCCTCACCTCGAAGGACGTCAAGTTCTCCTTCGACCGCATGCTGAAGATCAACGACGACGCCGGTCCGGCGATCATGTTCCCGATGCTCGACAAGGTCGAGGCCCCGGACGAGAAGACGGTCGTCTTCCGGCTGAACACCCCGGACGCCACCTTCCCGAGCAAGATCGCCTCCGGTGCCGGATCCATCGTCGACCGCCGTCAGTACGACGCGGACGGACTGCGCGAGGACGGCGAGGCCGTCGGCTCCGGCCCCTACAAACTGGACTCCTTCGGCGAGGACGAGGCCGTCTTCTCGGTCAACGAGAACTACAAGGGCAACGCCGAGGTCAAGAACTCCGGCGTCACCATGAAGTTCTTCCGCGGCGACCGTACCGCCCTGAAGACCGCGCTGCGCGACGAGCAGATCGACATCGCCTACCGAGGTCTCAGCGCCGCGGACATCGCCGAGATCGAGAAGGCCGACGACAGCTCCAGCTCGGGCGCGGAGGTCGTCGACGGCACCGGCGCCGAGGTCCAGCACCTCGTGTTCAACATGGACGACCCGGTGGCCGGAAAGCTCGGGGTCCGCAAGGCCATGGCCTATCTGCTCGACCGCGAAGCCCTCATCGAGGACGTCTACCAGGGCACCGCCACCCCGCTGTACTCGATCATCCCGGCGGGCATCGGCGGCCACAACACGGCCTTCTTCGACACCTACGGCGCCCGCCCCTCCAAGGCGAAGGCCGCGGCGGCCCTGCAGGCTGACGGCATCACCGGCAAGGTCAAGCTGACGCTCTGGTCGACCCCGTCGCGCTACGGCCCGGCAACCGACCAGGAACTCAAGGCCATCGCCGGGCAGCTCAACGCCAGCGGCCTGTTCGACGCCGACGTGAAGTCCGTCGAGTACGACCAGTACGAGCAGGACATCGCCGCCGGCAAGTACGGCGTGTACGTGAAGGGCTGGATCCCGGACTACCCGGACGCCGACAACTTCACCTCGCCCTTCTTCGGCAAGGGCAACGTGCTGGACAACAACTACAGCAACGACTCCATCACCGGCACGCTGATCCCGCGTACGGCCGCACAGAGCGACCGCACCGCGACGGACGACGACTACGGCCGGCTTCAGGACATCGTGGCCGAGGAACTCCCGATCCTGCCCATCTGGCAGGCCAAGCAGTACGCGGTCGTCCGCGACGGCGTGTACGGCCTGGAGTACTGCCTCGACGCCTCCACGGTGTTCCGGTTCTGGGAGCTCAGCAAGGGCTGAGCCGACGTATGCCAAAGGGCGCCCGCTTCCTGCTCCGGAAGCGGGCGCCCTCTCGTGTGTCCCTACTGCGCGCCGGGACGCACAAGACCGCTCTCGTACGCGTACACCGCGGCCTGCACACGGTCGCGCAGCCCCAGCTTGGTGAGCACATGCCCGACATGCGTCTTGACGGTGGTCTCGCTGACGAACAGGTCGGCGGCGATCTCCGCGTTGGACAGTCCGCGCGCCACCAGCTTCAGCACCTCCACCTCGCGGTCGGTGAGGGTGTGCAGGGTGTCCGGGACGGGCTCCTCGCCGGACGGCAGATGCGTGGCGTACTTGTCCAGCAACCGGCGCGTGATGCTGGGCGCCAGCATCGCCTCCCCGGCGGCCACCACGCGAATGGCCTGAACGAGCTCGTTGGCGGGGGCGTCCTTCAGCAGGAAGCCGCTGGCGCCCGCCTTGAGCGCCTCCACCACGTACTCGTCGAGGTCGAAGGTGGTCAGCACGAGCACCTTCGCCGGGCCGTCCCGCCCGGGCCCGGTGATCTGCCGGGTCGCCTCCACGCCGTCCATCCGCGGCATGCGGATGTCCATCAGAACCACATCGGGCTGCAGGGCCCGCACCTGGTCGAGTGCCTGGAGGCCGTCTCCGGCCTCGCCCACGACCGCGATGTCCTGCTCGGCTTCCAGGATCATCCGGAATCCGGTGCGCAGCAGCGGCTGGTCGTCGACCAGTAGGACGCGGATGGCCACGTAAGTCTCCTTCGCTAGTCCGGCCCCATTCTGCCCTGCGCACCCTCGGCCGACTCGGGCGCCCTGACCGGCAGCGGCTGTGCTTCCCGGGGGACAACCCCCGGGCCCCCGGCCGAACCCCCGTCGGCCCCCCTGACCGGCAGCGGCTGTGCTTCCCGGGGGACAACCCCCGGACCCCCGGCCGAACCCCCGTCGGCCCCCCTGACCGGCAGCGGATAGGGCGGGGGAGTGCCGCCGAATTCCGGGCAGTGCTCCTGGTGGTCGCACCAGCCGCACAGCTTGGTGGGCCTGGGCCGCCAGTCGCCCGTCTCGGTCGCCGTGCGGATCGCCTCCCACAGCGCCAGCAGCTTGCGCTCGACCCGCTCCAGATCGGCGAGCACGGGGTCGTACGTCAGGACGTCGCCGCTGCCGAGATAGACGAGCTGGAGCCGGCGCGGCACGACGTTCTTCAGCCGCCAGACCACCAGGGCGTAGAACTTCATCTGGAACAGCGCGCCCTCGGCGTACTCGGGCCGGGGCGCCTTGCCCGTCTTGTAGTCGACGATCCGCACCTCGCCGGTGGGCGCGACATCGACCCGGTCGATGATCCCGCGCAGCCGCAGCCCGGACTCCAGCTCGGCCTCGACGAACAGCTCGCGCTCGGCAGGCTCAAGACGGGTCGGGTCCTCCAGCGAGAACCACCGCTCGACGAGCTGCTCGGCCTCACCGAGCCAGCGCGCGAGCCGCTCACCCTCCGGATCCTGGGCGAACAGCTCCTGGATCTCCGGCCGGGACTCGCGCAGCCGGTCCCACTGGCCCGGGATCAGTGACTTGGCGCGAGGGGCGGTCCGCTCGGCGGCCGGGGCGTCGAAGAGGCGCTCCAGCACGGCGTGCACCAGGGTGCCCCGGGTCGCCGCCTCACTGGGCTTCTCCGGCAGCCGGTCGATGACCCGGAACCGGTACAGCAACGGGCACTGCATGAAGTCACCGGCACGCGAGGGGGACAGCGAGGCGGGCGGTATGGCGGTGGGCACGGCCCGCTCCACTGCCGCCACGTCCTGTGCCTGTGCCGTCGTCGTGGCCTCGCCCGCCACCGACGGCTCCACGTCCTCCGTGCTCGTCTCCATGCCCACAGACCTTACGGCCCGCCACTGACAGTCACCCCGCCGACGTCGGGCAAACACAGGGGGTGCCGGGGCGGAACGCGTCGCGACGGACGCATACCATCGACCCGAGACCCTTCCGCCCGGCAGGCGCGGAAGACGCTTCGAACGAGGGGACACCGTGGACGAGAGCGGCGGGAGCGGGCAGCCGCGGTCCGGCACCGAGGAGCCGGCCAGCCACCACGCAACACCGACCACCCCGCCCGCGGACCCCGCACCCCCCGAGCCCTCGGACCCGCCCCCGACCCCCGAGGACGAGACACCCCGCGAGGACGAGGACAAGCCCGCCGACGCCGACACGTCCCGGCAGACAGCCGCCGGCCCCCCGGCCCCCGGCGAGCACCCCCCCACCGCGGGCGACCGCACCCTCGCCCACTCCGGAGCCGGCAAACCCCCCAAGCCCCCGGCGCCCCGCGGCGGACTCCTGATGGGCCGCCCCTTCGGCGTGCCCGTGTATGTCGCTCCCAGCTGGTTCCTCGTCGCCGCGCTGATCACCTGGGTGTTCGGCGGCCAGCTCGACCGGGTCCTGCCCGAACTCGGCGCCGCCCGCTATCTCGTCTCCCTCTTCTTCGCGGTCGCCTTCTACGCCTCCGTCCTCGTCCACGAACTCGCTCACACCGTCGCCGCCCTCCGCTTCAAACTCCCGGTCCGCCGCATCCAGCTCCAGTTCTTCGGCGGCGTCTCCGAGATCGAGAAGGAGTCCGACACCCCGGGCCGCGAATTCGTCCTGGCCTTCGTCGGCCCGCTGCTCTCCCTCGTCCTCGCGGGCGTCTTCTACGGCGCCATGCAGTCCGTGGAGCCCGGCACCGTCCCCGGCGTGCTGCTGGCCGGCCTGATGATCTCCAACCTCATCGTGGCCGCCTTCAACCTCCTGCCCGGCCTCCCCCTCGACGGCGGCCGTATGCTCCGCGCCGTCGTCTGGAAGATCACCGGCAAGCCGATGAGCGGCACCATCGCCGCCGCCTGGGTCGGCCGCGCGCTCGCCGTCTCCGTGCTCATCGGACTCCCGCTGCTCACCCAGTCCGGAGCCCTCGGGTCCAACGCCGAGGACAACGTCGGCATGGACACCGTCATGGACGCCCTGCTGGCCGCGATCCTCGCCGCGATCATCTGGACCGGCGCCGGAAACAGCCTCCGCATGGCCCGCCTGCGCGAGCACCTGCCCGAACTGCACGCCCGCACCCTCACCCGCCGCGCGGTCCCCGTGGAGGGCGACACCCCCCTCTCCGAGGCCCTGCGCCGCGCCAATGCCGCCGGCGCCCGCGCCCTGGTCGTCGTCGACGCCGACGGCACCCCGCTCTCCCTCGTCCGCGAGGCGGCCATCGTCGGCGTACCGGAACACCGCCGCCCCTGGGTCGCCGTCAGTGGCCTGGCGGCGGATCTCACCGAGGGCATGCGGGTCTCCGCGGAACTCTCGGGGGAGGAGCTCCTGGAAGCCCTCCGCGCGACCCCGGCCACCGAGTACCTGGTCGTCGAGGAGACCGGCGAGATCTACGGCGTCCTGTCCGCCGCGGACGTGGAGCGCGCCTTCGTGAAGGCCATGGCCAGGCCCTCCTGATGGTCGGCGGCCCCCGTAAACCCCGGTAGGCTGTTCACATGTCCGAACCGACCGGTGCCGCCCGCAGGCGCGGGCCCTTCAAGGTCGGGGACCAGGTTCAGCTGACCGATCCCAAGGGCCGTCACTACACGTTCACGCTCGAAGCCGGGAAGAACTTCCACACCCACAAGGGTTCCTTCCCGCACGACGAACTGATCGGTGCTCCCGAGGGCAGCGTTGTCCGCACCACCGGGAACGTCGCCTATCTCGCGCTGCGCCCCCTGCTCCCCGACTACGTCCTGTCCATGCCCCGCGGGGCGGCCGTCGTGTACCCGAAGGACGCGGGGCAGATCCTCGCCTTCGCCGACATCTTCCCCGGCGCCCGCGTCGTCGAGGCCGGCGTCGGCTCCGGCTCGCTCAGCAGTTTCCTGCTGCGCGCCATCGGCGACCAGGGCATGCTGCACTCCTACGAGCGCCGCGAGGACTTCGCGGCGATCGCCCAGCAGAACGTGGAGCGCTACTTCGGGGGCCCGCACCCCGCCTGGCAGCTCACCGTCGGCGACCTCCAGGACAACCTGTCCGACACCGACGTCGACCGCGTCATCCTCGACATGCTCGCCCCCTGGGAGTGCCTGGAGGCCGTCTCCAAGGCGCTCGTCCCCGGCGGCATCCTGTGCTGCTACGTCGCCACCACCACCCAGCTCGCCCGGACCGTAGAGTCCATCCGCGAGATCGGCTGCTTCAACGAGCCGACCGCCTGGGAGACGATGATCCGCAACTGGCACATCGAGGGCCTGGCCGTCCGCCCGGACCACCGGATGATCGGCCACACCGGCTTCCTCCTCACCGCCCGCCGCCTCGCGGACGGCGTCGAGCCGCCCATGCGCCGTCGCCGCCCCGCCAAGGGCGCCTACGGCGAGGACTACGCCGGCCCCAACGCCGACGGCGGCTCCGGCCGCTGAGGCGGCCCCGTGCCGCGTACAACGTAACGGCGCCGCGGTCGAGTTCCCCTCAAGCACCGGGAACTCGACCGCGGCGCCGTTGTGCTGACGGCACGCCACCTGCCGCAGCAATTCGGCACCGGAACTGCACACCCCCGCCGTTCCCCCGCGGTGTGACGTGTGGCACCATGCCTGGCACCCCCACCGGCACAGCCCTCACGGGAGACACTCCTAGTGCAGCACTCCGCCGTCCCGGAACTGGCACACACGCACACCCGTCCGATCCACTGGGTCGCGACCGCCACCGCGCTGGCCGGCGTCGTGGCGCTCTCCTCGGTCCTGCAGCCCGACGCGGCCAACGCGGCCCAGGCGCCGGGCGCGGAATCGAAGACCGCTCCCGCCGCCGTAGCGGCACCCGACCCCGAAGGCGCCGACTTCCCGCTCGAATGCGGCCCGGTGAAGGCGATCGTGGTCAAGAAGGCGTCGGGAGACCTCGACGGCGACGGCCGCCCCGAGACCGTGGCCGTCGTCCACTGCGACGCACCCATGGGAACCCCGCCGGACGGCGTGTACGTCCTCACGCGGGGCGCCGGCACCGGACAACCCCGGGTCGTGGCCACCCTTGTCGACCCGAAGGACCGCCAGACCGTCAGCGAGTTCGCCGTACGCGACGGAGCGGTCGTCGCGACCCTGCTCGGCTACTCCAAGCCCGACGTGCCCAGTTGCTGCCCCGACGTCAACGACCAGGCGAAGTGGCAGTGGGACAACGGCGTGTTCGTCCGCTCCACCCCCGCCGGAGCACAGAGCGTCTGACGACCCTGCGCGCCCGGTGCGTCACTGCGCGTCGGGCCCGTACACCTCGACCCGGTCCGAGACGCGGCGCACATGGATGCACTCGCCCGGACACTCCTTGGCCGAGTCCACGACATCCGTGAGCAGCGGCAGCGGTACGGGGGTCGTGGCGCCCTTGTCCTGCAGGAGCTCGTCCTCCGCGCCCTTCACGTAGGCGAGCCCGTCGATGTCCAGTTCGAACACCTCGGGCGCGTACTGGGCGCAGATGCCGTCGCCGGTACAGAGGTCCTGATCGATCCAGACCTCCAGCGCCTCGCCGACGGCGGCCTCCAGCTCCACGTCCATCTCTCCTACCGTTTCCCGCGCCGAACGGCCCCGCCCCCTACGAGACGGGCGCGCACCGACGGCCGTTGACCGACTTCGACCCTACCTCCGGCCCGCCCCCCGGCGACTGGCACCCTCGGTGACACAACCCGCCCGCACGGCCACCCTGCGTCACCATCCGCGCCCGCCGGATCAGACCCCGGCATATGCGACACTGGCCGGTCCGGTAACACCCCTACCGGGCCCGCGAGGCCGCAACTCCGGCCAAACTTGACGGTGTTTGACCACTCCGGCCTGGAACAGGCCGCTTCCGAAAGACGTTGAGTGGGTATCCACACGGCGTGAGAACGGCTCAGGGTGTGGCTGACGACACACCTTGACAGTCTTTGTGATCTAGGGGTTTCAATCGACACCCACCCAGGTAGGGTCTGGAAGCGTCCAGCTCCCCTTGGAGGAGGTGAGGACCGTGGCAGCCCACGACGACGACATGAACCGCGGCATCCGCCCGGGACGAGGGTCCGAAGACCCTGCCGGGCAGATCGCCTACCTTGAGCAGGAGATCGCCGTCCTGCGACGTAAGCTCGCCGACTCTCCGCGACACACGAGGATTCTCGAAGAGCGGATCGTCGAGCTGCAGACCAACCTGGCCGGCGTGTCCGCCCAGAACGAGCGACTCGCCAACACGCTCCGTGAGGCCCGCGACCAGATCGTGGCCCTCAAGGAAGAAGTCGACCGGCTCGCGCAGCCGCCGGCCGGCTTCGGTGTCTTCCTGCAGGCGAACGAGGACGGCACCGCCGACATCTTCACCGGAGGACGCAAACTCCGTGTGAACGTCAGCCCAAGCGTCGAACTCGACGACCTGCGCCGCGGCCAGGAAGTCATGCTCAACGAAGCGCTCAACGTGGTCGAGGCCATGGAGTTCGAGCGCGTCGGGGACATCGTCACCCTCAAGGAGATCCTGGAGGACGGCGAACGCGCCCTGGTGCTCGGGCACACCGACGAGGAACGGGTGGTACGGCTCGCCGAGCCGCTGCTGGACGTCACCATCCGTCCCGGCGACGCCCTCCTGCTCGAACCCCGCTCCGGCTACGTCTACGAGATCGTCCCCAAGAGCGAAGTCGAGGAACTCGTCCTCGAAGAGGTCCCGGACATCGGCTACGAGCAGATCGGCGGTCTGGGCAACCAGATCGAGATGATCCGCGACGCCGTCGAGCTCCCCTACCTCTACCCGGACCTGTTCAAGGAGCACGAACTGCGGCCGCCCAAGGGCGTCCTGCTCTACGGACCGCCCGGATGCGGCAAGACGCTCATCGCCAAGGCCGTCGCCAACTCGCTGGCCAAAAAGGTCGCCGAGGTCACCGGCCAGGCCACCGGCAAGAGCTTCTTCCTCAACATCAAGGGCCCCGAGCTCCTCAACAAGTACGTCGGCGAGACCGAGCGGCAGATCCGCCTGGTCTTCCAGCGTGCCCGTGAGAAGGCCAGCGAGGGCACACCCGTCATCGTCTTCTTCGACGAGATGGAGTCCCTCTTCCGCACCCGTGGCTCCGGTGTCAGCTCGGATGTGGAGAACACCATCGTCCCGCAGCTGCTCGCCGAGATCGACGGCGTGGAAGGCCTGCAGAACGTGGTCGTGATCGGCGCCTCCAACCGCGAGGACATGATCGATCCCGCCATCCTGCGCCCCGGCCGGCTCGATGTGAAGATCAAGATCGAGCGTCCGGACGCCGAGGCAGCCAAGGACATCTTCCAGAAGTACCTCACCGAGCGGCTTCCGCTGCACCCCGAGGACGTCGGTGAGCACAGCGGCGACAAGTCGATGACGGTCCAGAGCATGATCCAGACCGCCGTCGAGCAGATGTACGCCGAATCCGAGGAAAACCGCTTCCTGGAAGTCACCTACGCCAATGGAGACAAGGAAGTCCTCTATTTCAAGGACTTCAACTCCGGCGCCATGATCGAGAACATCGTGGGGCGTGCCAAGAAAATGGCGATCAAGGACTTCCTGGAGCACAACCAGAAGGGCTTGCGCGTCTCCCACCTCCTCCAGGCTTGCGTGGACGAGTTCAAGGAGAACGAGGACCTGCCCAACACCACCAACCCGGACGACTGGGCCCGGATCTCCGGAAAGAAGGGCGAGCGGATCGTTTACATCCGCACCCTGATCACCGGAAAGCAGGGCGCGGACACCGGACGCTCCATCGACACGGTGGCGAACACCGGTCAGTACCTGTAAAAGACAGGGCGGCTGCGGGTGCCCTCAGCGGGTACCCGCAGCCGACTGTTTTTCCGGCGACGACCGGAGCAAGGCAATGACGCAAATGATCTCCCCACCAGCGCAAAGGCGTTCTAGGCTCTTCCGTACCGCCGAGTCGCGCAGTGCGGGGACGGGCACCGCACACGCACCGGAGCGCCAGCGGTACTTGAGCAGCGCCCCCGACCGAGGGCGCCGCCGGGCAAGGAGGGCCGCATGACCGTACGGCGAGTAATGGGCATCGAGACGGAGTACGGGATCTCCGTCCCCGGTCACCCCAACGCCAATGCCATGCTCACCTCATCCCAGATCGTCAACGCCTACGCGGCGGCGATGCACCGGGCCCGCCGGGCCCGCTGGGACTTCGAGGAGGAGAACCCGCTGCGGGACGCGCGAGGCTTCGACCTCGCCCGCGAGGCCGCCGACGCCAGCCAGCTCACCGACGAGGACATCGGCCTGGCCAACGTCATCCTCACCAACGGCGCGCGGCTCTACGTCGACCACGCCCACCCCGAGTACAGCGCCCCGGAGGTCACCAACCCGCGGGACGCCGTCCTGTGGGACAAGGCCGGTGAGCGGATCATGGCCGAGGCCGCGGAACGCGCCGCCCAGCTCCCCGGCGCCCAGCCGATCCACCTCTACAAGAACAACACCGACAACAAGGGCGCCTCCTACGGCACGCACGAGAACTACCTGATGAAGCGGGAGACCCCCTTCTCGGACATCGTGCGCCACCTCACGCCCTTCTTCGTCTCCCGTCAGGTCTTCGCCGGAGCGGGCCGCGTCGGCATCGGCCAGGACGGGCACGAGCACGGCTTCCAGCTCAGCCAGCGCGCGGACTACTTCGAGGTCGAGGTCGGCCTGGAGACCACCCTCAAGCGCCCCATCATCAACACCCGCGACGAGCCGCACGCCGACGCCGAGAAATACCGGCGACTGCACGTGATCATCGGAGACGCGAACCTCTCCGAGATCTCCACCTACCTGAAGCTCGGCACGACCGCGCTGGTCCTCTCCATGATCGAGGACGGCTTCATCGCCGTGGACCTGGCCGTGGACCAGCCCGTCCGCACCCTCCACCAGGTCTCCCACGACCCGACCCTCAAGCGACTGGTCACGCTCCGCAGCGGTCGGACACTCACCGCGGTCCAGCTCCAGATGGAGTACTTCGAGCTGTCCCGCAAGTATGTCGAGGAGCGCTTCGGCGCCGATGCCGACGACCAGACCAAGGACGTCCTGACCAGGTGGGAGGACACCCTCAACCGCCTGGAGCACGACCCCATGAGCCTGGCCGGCGAACTGGACTGGGTCGCCAAGCGGGAGCTCATGGAGGGCTACCGGCGCCGCGACAGCCTCGACTGGGACGCCGCCCGGCTGCACCTCGTCGACCTCCAGTACGCCGACGTACGCGCCGAGAAGGGCCTCTACAACCGTCTCGCGGCCCGCGGGCGCATCAAGCGCCTCCTGGACGAGACCGAGGTCGAGCGGGCCCGCACGAAGCCGCCGGAGGACACGCGCGCGTACTTCCGCGGCCGGTGCCTGGAGCAGTACGCCGACGATGTCGCGGCGGCCTCCTGGGATTCGGTGATCTTCGATCTGCCGGGCCGCGACTCCCTCCAGCGCGTCCCAACCCTCGAACCGCTTCGCGGAACGCGTAATCACGTCAAGGAGCTCCTGGACCGCTGTCGCACGGCGGAGGACCTGGTCAGGGTCCTGTCCGGCGGCTGAGCGGGTACCCGGGACGAGGGGGCCGGACAGGGTGGAAAGTCCACCGTCCGGGAATCATCGAGGTGGCCCCCGCACGTTGAGGAAAGTGCGAGGCCGATGTCAGACCGGGCTTGTAGGGTCTGATCATCACCGATCGCCAGGAATGCCGACCTGGCGACCATGTCGGGCGAACTGAGCGGGGTGAGGGTTATGGCAACCAAGGACACCGGCGGCGGACAGCAGAAGGCCACACGCTCCACCGAGGAGGTCGAGGAGCAGGCGACAGAGGCGCAGGCTTCCGAGGACCTCAAGGAGCGACAGGAGAAGCTGAGCGACGACGTGGACTCGGTTCTGGACGAGATCGACGATGTCTTGGAAGAGAACGCCGAGGATTTCGTGAGGTCATTCGTTCAGAAGGGTGGCCAGTAGGCTGCTTTGCCTTCGAATTGAAGGTTCAGTCGGGGGAAGCTCGGAGTGGACGAGTCAGCGTCGAGACGCTGTTCGCGGTGTCGGCAACACCTGCCGCGTGCGGCCTTCGCAAGCAACAAGGCCATGCCCGACGGCCTCCAGGCGTACTGCCGGGAGTGCTCAGCCGAGTACTACCGGCAGCGCCAGGAGGCCAAGGGGAAGAAGGTCCGGGAGAAGGTGCCGGTCCCGCCGGGGCACAAACGGTGTCCGCAGTGCGACGAGGTGAAGGCGCACTCAGAGTGGGAGCGCAGTAAGTCCTCGTCGGACGGCTGGGCGAGTTATTGCCGTGCATGTCGGGCGGAGCGGAACCGGATCAGTTACTTCAAGCGCAAGTACGGTCTCACGCCAACGGAGTTGGATGCGATGGTCGCGGAGCAGCGAGGCGTCTGCTGTATATGCCTAGCCGCCCCCGCAGAGCATGTGGATCACTGCCATGAGACGGGTAGGGTCCGTGGCGTACTGTGCTTCAGCTGCAATGCCGCACTGGGGCAGTTCAAGGATCGGCCCGACGTCATAAGGCGGGCTGCTGCTTACGTGGAAGGAATCGCGTGGAAGCCAACACTCGTAGCACCGGGCGTCTACCAGCTGCCTTCCTGACGCCTGGGTCCTCCTCCTTCATGGACTTTCTCTCCGATCACCAGCCGGAGCTGCTGCCCGGCAAGCGTCAACTGCCGCCTGTGCAGGGCGTGATCGAGGCGCCGCATGGGACGACCATCGTGGCCGTCACCTTCCCCGGGGGTGTCGTGCTCGCTGGTGACCGGCGGGCCACGATGGGCAATGTCATCGCCCAGCGGGACATCGAGAAGGTCTTCCCCGCGGACGAGTACTCGGCCGTCGGTATCGCCGGCACCGCCGGGCTCGCCGTGGAGATGGTCAAGCTGTTCCAGCTGGAGCTGGAGCACTTCGAGAAGGTCGAGGGCGCTCAGCTGTCGCTGGAGGGCAAGGCGAACCGGCTGTCGACCATGATCCGGTCCAATCTGGGCATGGCCATGCAGGGGCTGGCGGTCGTGCCGCTGTTCGCGGGGTATGACGTGGACCGGGAGAAGGGCCGGATCTTCTCGTACGACGTGACCGGCGGCCGTTCCGAGGAGACGGGCTTCGCCGCCACCGGCTCCGGTTCGATCTTCGCGCGTGGCGCCATGAAGAAGCTTTACCGTGATGACCTGAGCGAGGCCGAGGCCACGACGCTGGTGGTGCAGGCCCTGTACGACGCGGCAGACGACGACTCGGCGACCGGTGGTCCCGATGTCGCCCGCCGGATCTACCCGATCGTCACCGTGATCACCGAGGACGGCTTCCGCAGGCTCACCGAGGACGAGTCCTCCGAGATCGCCCGTTCGATCCTGGAGCGGCGGCTGGAGCAGCCCGACGGCCCGCGGGCCGCGCTGCTGTAGTCGGCGACCCTCTTGCAAGGTGATCCAGTGACTTCCACAGAAAGGGACGGATAACCGGTGTCGACGCCGTTCTATGTCTCCCCCCAGCAGGCCATGGCCGACCGGGCGGAGTACGCCCGCAAGGGCATCGCCCGCGGCCGCAGCCTGGTCGTGCTGCAGTACGCCGACGGCATTGTCTTCGTCGGCGAGAACCCGTCCCGCGCGCTGCACAAGTTCAGTGAGATCTATGACCGGATCGGCTTCGCGGCGGCCGGCAAGTACAACGAGTACGAGAACCTGCGCATCGGCGGCGTCCGCTACGCCGACCTGCGGGGTTACACCTACGACCGGGACGATGTGACCGCCCGCGGTCTGGCCAACGTCTACGCCCAGACGCTGGGCACGATCTTCTCCTCCGCGGCCGAGAAGCCGTACGAGGTGGAGCTGGTCGTCGCCGAGGTCGGGGAGACGCCGGAGGGCGACCAGATCTACCGGCTGCCGCACGACGGCTCGATCGTGGACGAGCACGGCTCGGTCGCGGTCGGTGGTAACGCCGAGCTGATCAGCAACTACCTGGACCAGCGCCACCAGGACGGCATGACGCTCGCCGAGGCGCTGAAGCTGGCCGTGCAGGCGCTGTCCCGTGAGTCCAACGGTTCGCAGCGGGAGATCCCCGCCGAGCGGCTTGAGGTCGCTGTACTGGACCGTACGCGTCCGAAGCAGCGCAAGTTCCGGCGCATCGTCGGCCGTCAGCTCGCCCGGCTGCTGGAGGCCGGGGGCGCGGCCACCGAGGCCGAGAGCGCGGACGGCGCCGACGAGGAGTAACCCCGACCCATCTCCCTGCTGTGCCCCGGCCGACGACTCGGCCGGGGCACAGGGCGTTCAGGAGGCGCTGGGCGGGGCCGTGGAACCCCGTACGACCAGCTCCACGGGGATATCGCCCGCTTCGGGTGTACGCCCCTCCAGGACGGCCAGCAGGGCACGCATGCCGCGTTCCCCGAAGAGCTCCGCGTCCAGGCGTACGGTCGTCAGCTCCGGGTCGATGGCGGTGGCGAGAGCGAGGTCGTCCAGGCCGGTGACGGAGAGGTCCTCGGGGATGCTGAGGCCCAGGCGGCGGGCGGCCTTGTAGGCGCCGGCGGCGAGTTTGTCATCGTCGCAGATCAAGGCCGTGGGACGACGGCCGGGCGCGGAGAGGGCGGTCTCGGCCGCGCGCTGGGCGCCCTCGATCGAGATGGGCGCGTGTGCCGTCGTCAGCGTGGTGCCCGGAATGGCCGCCACGCGCGCGTGCAGTTCGTCGGCGCGGACCTCGAAGGTCCAGGAGGGCACATCCGCGGCCAGGTGCAGGAAGCGGCGGTGGCCGAGTCCGAGCAGGTGCTCGGCGATCTGTCGTACGCCGTCGGCGATGTCCAGGTTGACGGTCGCCGCGCCCAGGCTGCCGGCCGGGTCGCTGTCGAGCATGACGAGGGGCAGCTGGTCGCCGCGGATGGCGGTGAGGGCGTCGGCGGCCATGGAGGAGGCGATGACGCCGTCCAGGGCGGCCTGGGCGGAGGCGAAGGGGTCGCGGGCGGGTCCGATGCCCTCGGGGGAGGGGTAGAGGACGACGCCGAAGCCGTGGGCGGCGGCGACGCGGGCGGCGCCGGTGTAGACGCCGGCGAAGAACTCGGTGGTGAGCGCGGGGACGACCAGCAGGACGGTGCGGGTACGGCCGAGCCGGAGGTTGCGGGCGGCGAGATTGGGCCGGTAGCCGAGTTCGCGGGCGGCCTCGCGGACACGCTCGGCGGTGGCCTCGGAGACCCGGCCGCGCCATTTGTCGCCGAGCACGAGGGAGACGGCGGCCTGGGAGACGCCCGCGGCCTGGGCGACGTCCCGGCTGGTGGGGCGGGTGCTGCCTCGTGCCACCGTGTTGCCTGCGCTTTCGTCTGGACGCGTGAACAGCGCACATGGTACGTATGACGGAGGACGTTATACGTAAAACCTCAGGCGTTACGGCGAGGAGTGGGCGCATGGCCGCGGGATACCTGGAGATCCTCAGGGCGAGGCACGCCACGCGGCTGCTCGTGGGCACGCTGGTGGGACGGCTGCCGAACGCCACCGCCGCCATCGCGATCGTGCTGTTCGTCCGTGCCGAGGGCGGCACGTACAGCCTCGCCGGGGCGCTGGCTGCGGTCTACGGCGTCGCCAACGCCGTAGGACAGCCGCTGCTCGGACGGCTGGTCGATCTGCACGGGCAGCCGCGGGTGCAGTTGCCCTCCGCGGTCGTGTCCGCGCTCGCGATGGCCGCGTTCGCCTTCGCGGGCATCGGGCCGCTGCCGCTCGCCTACGCGGCCGTCGCGGCCGCCGGTCTGTTCACGCCGCCCCTGGAGGGCGGGCTGCGGGCGCTGTGGCCGTCGGTCCTGCGCAAGGAGGACCAGGTGCACACGGCGTACGCCATGGACGCCGTGGCGCAGGAAGTCATGTTCACCGTCGGACCGTTGCTGGTGACGGTGTGCACGGCGCTGTGGTCGGCGCAGGCGGCGCTGCTTGTGCTGAACGTCATTGGGGTGCTCGGCGCTCTCTCGGTGGTGCTCTCGCCGCCCTCGCGCGCGTGGCGTTCGGCGCCGCGCGAGGCACACTGGCTGGGCGCGCTGCGCTCACCCGGCCTGCTGGCGCTGCTGGGCGCGTTCCTGTTCGTGGGCATCGCGCTCGGCTCCATCACGGTCGCCTCGGTGCCGTATGCCGACGACCACGGTGGTGACGCGGTGTACGGCTGGCTGATGGCGGCACTGGGCCTCGGGGCGCTGATCGGCGGCACGGTGTACGGGGCGCGGCAGTGGGCGGGCGAGCCCGCGCGGCGACTGACGGTTCTGACGGCCCTTCTGGCGGTGTGTTACCTGCCGCTCATGCTGATGCCGGGCGCGTTCGCCATGGTGCTGCTGGCGGTGCTGTCGGGTGTGTTCCTGGCGCCCTGTATCGCTTGTGCGTTTGTGCTCGTCGACCGGCATGCTCCGCGCGGGACGGTCACCGAGGCTTTCTCCTGGCTTGTGACGACGTTCACCGTCGGCGCGTCGGTCGGAACAGGGCTCACCGGACCGGTCGTCGAGGCCGGCGGGGCGCTGTGGGGCTTCGCCGTTCCGGGTGTCGCGGGAGGCGTGTCGCTGCTGGTCCTGCTGGCCACGGGGCGGGTCCTCGCAGCGTCCGCGCAGACAGCGGTCGTTGCGGCTTCATCGGAAAATGATCCAAACCGTGCCGTCGAACCCCGTTTCAGCACAGGGGATCGGGCGTAATGTTCAGTCATGGACCGCCGCATTTTCGGGCTGGAGAACGAGTACGGCGTCACGTGCACGTTCAGGGGACAGCGCCGTCTGTCGCCTGACGAGGTGGCGCGGTACCTCTTCCGCCGTGTCGTGTCATGGGGCCGCAGCAGCAATGTCTTTCTGCGGAACGGCGCCCGCCTCTATCTCGACGTGGGCTCACATCCGGAATACGCGACACCCGAATGTGACAACGTGATCGAACTGGTCACCCACGACAAGGCCGGCGAACGCATTCTGGAAGGGCTGCTGGTAGACGCCGAACGACGCCTGCACGAGGAAGGAATCGCGGGCGACGTCTACCTCTTCAAGAACAACACCGACTCGGCGGGCAACTCCTACGGGTGCCACGAGAACTATCTCGTCGCCCGGCACGGGGAGTTCTCCCGGCTCGCGGACATCCTCATTCCGTTCCTGGTCACGCGCCAGCTGCTGTGCGGCGCGGGCAAGGTGCTGCAGACCCCGCGCGGGGCCGTGTACTGCGTCAGCCAGCGTGCCGAGCACATCTGGGAGGGCGTCTCCTCGGCGACGACCCGCTCCCGGCCCATCATCAACACCCGCGACGAACCGCACGCGGACGCCGAGCGCTACCGCCGGCTGCATGTCATCGTGGGCGACTCCAACATGTCCGAGACGACCATGCTGCTCAAGGTCGGCGCCACCGACCTGGTGCTGCGCATGATCGAGGCGGGCACCGTGATGCGGGACCTGACCCTGGAGAACCCGATCCGGGCGATCCGCGAGGTCAGCCATGACATCACCGGCCGGCGCAAGGTGCGTCTGGCCAGCGGCCGGGAGGCCTCCGCGCTGGAGGTGCAGCGGGAGTACTACGAGAAGGCCGTGGACTTCTGCGAGCGCCGCGGGATCCGCACCGGCACCGTCGAGCAGGTGCTGGAGCTGTGGGGCCGCACGCTGGACGCGATCGAGTCCGAGGACCTCGACCGTATCGGCACCGAGATCGACTGGGTCATGAAGTACAAGCTCATCGAGCGCTACCGCGCCAAGAACAACATGACCATGTCGCATCCGCGGGTCGCGCAGATAGACCTCGCCTACCACGACATCCACCGCCGTCGTGGCCTGTACTACCTGCTGGAGAAGAAGGGTCAAGCAGCCCGGATCTGCAACGACTTGAAGATCTTCGAGGGCAAGTCCGTTCCGCCGCAGACCACTCGGGCCCGGCTGCGCGGCGACTTCATCCGCCGGGCCCAGGAGCAGCGCCGGGACTTCACCGTCGACTGGGTCCACCTCAAGCTCAACGATCAGGCCCAGCGCACCGTGTTGTGCAAGGACCCGTTCCGTTCCGTGGACGACCGGGTGGAGAAACTGATCGCCGGTATGTGAGCAACGCGTTTCGGCCCACCGGCCCCGGAACGCAACACGGGCGCCGTACGTTTCCCGTACGGCGCCCTTCTCACGCCGTAGAGTTGCGCGCACGCCATCTACAAGATCGACCGATTACGAGGCCCCCACCGTGCGCCGACGCTCACTTCTCATTGCCGTACCCGCAGGACTCGCCACGCTCGCCGCGTGCGGGGACGAGGATTCCGGATCGAGCGAGGCGAGCGACAGCCCGTCGCCCTCGGCCCCCGAGACATCGGCCGCGCCCTCGCCGAAGATCGTGGACGGCCCGCTGCCGGCGATCACCGCGGGCACCGAGTTCGGTGAGAAGCCGACCGTCGCCAAGGGCAGCGGCGATCCGTCCAAGGACCTCGCCGTGAAGACGGTCATCGCGGGCAACGGCACGACCGTCGCCGAGAACGACTACATCAAGGCCAACTACCTCGGCCAGGTCTGGGCGACGGCGAAGGTCTTCGACAACTCCTACGACCGCAAGACCCCGCTGGTCATCCAGCTCGCCCAGGGCAGCATCATCGACGGCTGGCGCTACGCCCTGCCCGGCAAGAAGGTCGGCAGCCGCGTCGAGATGGCCGTCCCCCCGACCTGGGGGTACGGCAAGCAGGGCAACAGCCAGGCGGGCATCAAGGGCACCGACACGCTGGTGTTCGTGGTGGACATCCAGGGCACCTTCAACACGAAGAGCTCCGCCAAGGGCACCGAGGTCGCCCAGGACAACGTCGACCTGCCCAAGGTCGGCACCAACACCGACGGCAGGGCGCCCTCCATCGAGATCCCCGACGCCGACGCGCCGACCAAGCTGGTGGCGAGCTACATCCTGGAGGGCGACGGCGAGGAGGTCGGCGCCGAGGACAGTGTGCTGGTGCAGTACAAGGGCGTGCTGTGGGACGGCGGCAAGGAGTTCGACGCCACGTACACCAACAAGCAGCTCGCCTCCTTCTCGCTCCAGCAGGTCGTCAAGGGCTGGGCGCAGGGGTTGACCGGCAAGAAGGTCGGCAGCCGCGTCCTCGTCGTCATCCCGCCGAAGCTGGGTTACGGCGACAAGCCCCCGCAGGGCAGCGGCATCAAGAAGGACTCCACGCTGGTCTTCTCGGTCGACATCCTGGCGAAGATGTGACCCCGCGGGGGATGTAAGACTGTGACGGTTGCCTTTACACAACAAGCATGGAGCTGAACACGTGAGCATCGACAAGCCGGAGATCGACTTCCCGGGTGGCGAGCCGCCGGCGGACCTGGAGATCAAGGACATCTGGGAGGGCGACGGCGAGGTGGCCCAGGCGGGCCAGACCGTCACCGTGCACTATGTCGGCGTCGCTTTCAGCACCGGCGAGGAGTTCGACGCGAGCTGGAACCGCGGTACGCCGTTCCGCTTCCCCCTCGGTGGCGGCCGTGTCATCAAGGGCTGGGACCAGGGCGTGCAGGGCATGAAGGTCGGCGGCCGCCGCCAGCTGACCATCCCGGCGCACCTCGCGTACGGCAACCAGAGCCCGACGCTGGCCATCAAGCCGGGCGAGACCCTGATCTTCGTGGTCGACCTCCTCGGGGTCTGATCGTCGTACGACCGGACCCGATCACCTGGGGCCCATGCCTGTCCGGGCATGGGCCCTCGGCTTTTGCCGCGCCACCCGGGGGCGGTACGGTCATCGGTCTAAGGACCATAGGGAAGGCGAAGGGCATCGATGGCCATTGCCAAGGCCGAGCGGCTCATGAATCTGGCGCTGTGTCTGCTCGGGACGCGGCGGCCGCTGAGCAAGCGCGAGCTGCGTGAGTCCATCGAGGCCTATCTGGAAGCGGGGAGCGACGACTCCTTCAGCCGCATGTTCGAGCGGGACAAGGACGATCTGCGCGAGCTGGGCCTGGTCATCGAGACCGTCGAAGGCCTCGACGGCGAGGTGGGCTACATGGCGCGCCGCGACAGCAACCGGCTGCCCCCCATCACCCTCGACGCCGAGGAGGCCGCCGCCCTGGGCCTTGCCGCCAAGGTGTGGCAGCAGGCCCGGCTCGCCGGAGCCGCCAGTGGCGCCCTGCAGAAGCTGCGCGCGGCGGGACTGCCCGAGGACGTCGACATGTACGAGGCCCACGGCGCCCTGGAGCCGCGGATCCCCGTGCACGAGGCCGCCTTCGAGCCGCTGATGCTCGCCTGCCGCGACCGCCGCCCGGTCGCCTTCGAGTACCGCAAGGCCACCGCCGCCCGCCCCGAGCCCCGGCACGTCGAGCCGTGGGCGCTGGAGTGCTGGCGCGGCCACTGGTACCTAGCGGGCTGGGACCGCGACCGGGGCGCCGAGCGGGTCTTCCGGCTCTCCCGGATCACCGGCAAAGTGCGCTCGCGCGGCGGCAAGTTCACCGCCCCCGTGCCGGACGTCGTCACCGTGCGCGAGACCGTGGCCAGTTGGGCGGGGGAGACCGCCGACCGCTCCGCGCTGATCCGGCTGCGCACCGGCTCCGGGTACCCCTTGCGGGCGAAAGCCACCCGGGTACGGGAACTCGGCGACGGCTGGGACGAGTTGGAGATTCCGTACGGGCACGGCCTGGACGCCTGGCTGGTGGAGTTCGGCCCTGACGTGGTCGTACTGGAGCCCGCCGAGCTGCGGGCCGATGTGATGGACCGGCTGCGTGCCGTGGCCAAGGGCTGAGGGGGAGCGGACGAAGACAGTGGCAGGCAAACCGGTCAGGCCCGTGAACGCCATCGACCAGACCCGGCGGATGCTCTCCCTGGTGACCTATCTCAAGGAGCGCCCCGGCGCCCGGGTCGAGGACGTCGCGCGCGCCTTCGGCATCACCGAGGACGAGCTGGTCTCGGACCTCGATGTGCTGCCCATGTGCGGCACCAGCTTCCGCGGTGGCGACCTGCTCGACATCGACACCGACGGCGAGCGCATCTGGTGGCACAACCCCGATGACGTGGCCGAGCCGCTGCGGCTCGCCTCCGACGAGGCGACGGCACTGCTGGTCGCCGCCCGGGCGGTGTCCACGCTGCCCGGCCTGCGCGAGGGCGACCGGCAGGCGCTGCTGCGGGCCACCGCCAAGGTGGAGGCCGCGGCCGGCGAAGCCGCGGGGGCCAGCGCCAGGCTTTCGGTGACCTTCGAGTCCGAGGGCGGTGTCTTCGCGGACGTCGACCGCGCGATCTCCGAGCGCCGCCGACTGTGGATCCGCTACTACTCCCCGGCCCGCGACGAGGTCACCGAGCGCGAGATCGACCCGATCCGCCTGGTCAGCGTCGGGCACACCTATGTGGAGGCCTGGTGCCGCCGCTCCGAGGCGCGCCGCACCTTCCGGCTCGACCGGGTCGCCGAGATCAAGATCCTCGACGAGCCGTCCGCGCCGCCCGAGGTCGAGCTGCGGGACCTCTCGGAGGGGCTGGTGCAGCCCGCCGCCGAAGACCCGGAGGTCGTGGTCGAGGTCGGCCCGGGCGGGCGCTGGGTCGCCGAGTACTACCCGCACGACAGTGCGGATGAGCTGCCGGACGGCGGGCTGCGTATCTCTCTGCGTACGCCCGAGCCGGCGTCACTCAAGCGCCTCGCGCTCCGGCTCGGCCGCGACGGCCGTATCGTCACGCCGCCCGAGCTGGCGGAGAGCGCCCGCAAGGCGGCCCGGGAGGCCTTGGCGGCGTACGACGGGATCGAGGCGCAGGGTGCGCGGGAAGACGGCATCCGGGAGTGAGCCGCAGGGCGCTCTCGACACCGGCTCGGAGCGCCCGGAGGCGATCGACCAATCAAGAGGGGTGGATGAGCTTGAGTGATTCCGTGCTGTCCGTGACATCCGCGTTCGCCGGGATGAGAAGCGTGGCCCCCGTGGTGTTCAAGGCGGGCTGCCCTGACTGCCGGGGCCGGTTCGAACTCGCCGCGAGCGCCCTGCGGCTGGCCATCGGGGCCACGAGCCGTACCACCTTCTACTCCTTCACCTGCCCGGAGTGCGGCGCGGCCGTGCGCAAGCCGGCCGGGGAGCGCGTCGTCGAGCTGCTCACCGGCGGTGGGGTCCGCACCCTGCGGCTGCACTCGACCCTCTAGGCTCGGCGTCATGTTCTGGCCGATGTTCGCGGTAGCTGTGGGTTTCCTGGGTCTCACCGTTCTCGGTGTGCTCGCGGTGCGGGTCTTCCTGGAGGCGCAGCGCCTCGGCAGGCAGGTCTCGGACTCCGCTCAGCGCATCAACAGGGCGGCGGAGGACCTGGAACGGGCGGCCGTGAGCACGGCCCGGGCTGTGGACTCCCTGTGAGTCCGGCTGAGAACCGGGTGTGAGTCCCGCTCCACATGCGTTTTGGGCCACTTCGCCCTGTCAACCAGGCGCCTGTGCCAGGTACGCTGCTGGTCGCGGCCCGGAGAACGAGGCCCGGACCGCGGACCGGGAGTATGCACGGGGATTGCCGGACGTTTACCCCTGAGCGTTACGATCGCTGTCAGCACGGTCGTTCGGACATGTGTCCGACCGGTCGGACAGGCACACACCCGCCCGCCTCGGTGAGAAGGTAAAGACTTATGGGACGGCTCGGACCTACCGAGATCATTCTGATCCTCGTCGTCATCATCCTGCTGTTCGGTGCGAAGAAGCTTCCCGACATGGCTCGTTCGCTCGGCAAGTCCGCGCGCATCCTGAAGAGCGAGGCCAAGGCGATGAAGGACGAGGACAAGTCCTCCGCGCCGGCCGACCCGCCGCACCAGACCGACGAGCAGCCCGCGCAGCGCATCATCCAGGCCGCCCCCGGCGACGTGACCAGCTCGCGCCCGGTGACCGAGCCGACGGACACGACCAAGCGCTGACGCAGGGCCGGTGACCTCCGGCCCGCCGCACGAGATGGGAACGTGGGTTGCTGAAGCCTGCCCGCAACAAGGAGAAGGATCCCGAGGGGCGGATGCCCCTCGCGGAACACCTTCGTGAGCTCCGCAACCGGCTCGCGAAGGCGCTGCTGGCCATCGTCGCCGTGACGATCGTCGCCGCCTTCTTCTACATGGACATCATCAGCTTCTTCACGGAGCCGATCCTCAAGTCGGTCGGCTGCAACGAGAGCTTCGAGCAACTGGCGAACACCTCCACCGAGAAGACATGTGCGCAGATCACGATCAACGGTCTGCTCACCCCCTTCACGCTGGCGCTGAAGGTGTCGCTGATGGCCGGTGTCGTCCTGGCCTCGCCGATCTGGCTGTACCAGCTGTGGGCCTTCGTCGCCCCAGGTCTGCACCGGCACGAGAAGAAGTACGCCTACGCGTTCGTCGCCACGGGCTTTCCGCTGTTCCTCCTGGGCGCCCTCTTCGCGTACAAGGTGCTGCCCACCACCGCGAAGGTGCTGATCGAGTTCACGCCGTTCGGCGTCGAAAACCTCCTGCCCCTGGACGATCTGCTCGACCTCGTCACCCGCATGGTGATCGTCTTCGGTCTCTCCTTCGAGCTGCCGCTGCTGCTGGTCATGCTCAACTTCAGCGGTGCCATCACCGGCAAGCGCATGCTCGGCTGGTGGCGCGGCATGATCATGGGCATCACCGTGTTCGCGGCCGTCGCGACCCCGAGCACCGACCCGCTGACCATGCTGGCGCTCGCCGGACCCATCTGGATCCTGTACTTCGCCGCGACCTTCGTCTCGCTGCTCAACGACCGCCGCAGGCGCCGCCGTGACGCGCTGGGTCCCGCCGACGACGAGGCCTCCGACCTCGACCTCACCCCCGAGGAGATCGGCGAGGTCGAGTCCGTCTCCGCCAGCAGGGCGCTGCCCGAGCAGGCGACCACGGAGCGGGTCAACGGTTATGACGACGTGACGTAAACAACTCGGCCCTGAAGGAACCGAGCTTTCCGGCTCTGAGTCCCTGTGAGGCTCCGCTTATGCTCCCGTAGCGCTTGGCATGTGGTTGTGGTCGGCTTCCGTAGCCGCACGTCAGGCTCGCCACTGGCGTCCAAGAGGCGATTGACCACCCCGAAATACGGCTTGAGCTCAGGAAGGTCCCTCGATACCGCGTATGCGGACGACCCCTCTGGCCGCTGCCGCTGCCGCTGCCGCTGCCGCTCACAGCGCGATGCGTACCGGGCGCGGTACGGGTCGTAGGGCCGTGAGCTGCGCGGATCCTGGGTTTGCGGAACCCGGATCCGGATAATGATCGTCCTGTTGTCAGTGGGGCCCGGTACGCTCGAAAGCACGATGACAGAGGACCTCTCACCGGCCGAGCGGTATGCGGCTGCCCGTCTGCGGGCTGCCGAGCAGGCCACCGCGCTCGCCTCCTTCCGCGAGATGTACGACTTCGGCCTCGACCCCTTCCAGATCGAGGCCTGCCAGGCACTCGAAGCGGGGAAGGGCGTGCTGGTGGCCGCCCCCACCGGCTCCGGCAAGACGATCGTGGGCGAGTTCGCCGTCCACCTCGCCCTGGAGCAGGGCAAGAAGTGCTTCTACACGACACCCATCAAGGCGCTGTCGAACCAGAAGTACGCCGACCTGTGCCGCCGCTACGGCGCGGACAAGGTCGGCCTGCTCACCGGCGACAACAGCGTCAACTCCGGCGCCCCGGTGGTCGTGATGACCACCGAGGTGCTGCGGAACATGCTGTACGCGGGCTCGCAGACCCTCATCGGCCTGGGCCATGTGGTCATGGACGAGGTGCACTACCTCTCCGACCGCTTCCGGGGCGCCGTATGGGAAGAGGTGATCATCCACCTGCCCGAGTCGGTGACCCTGGTGTCCCTGTCGGCCACCGTGTCCAACGCCGAGGAGTTCGGTGACTGGCTGGACACCGTCCGTGGCGACACCGAGGTGATCGTCTCCGAGCACCGGCCCGTCCCGCTGTTCCAGCACGTTCTGGCCGGACGCCGGATGTACGACCTGTTCGAGGAGGGCGAGGGCCACAAGAAGGCCGTCAACCCCGATCTGACGCGGCTGGCGCGCATGGAGGCGACCCGGCCGTCGTTCCAGGACCGCAGACGCGGGCGCGCCATGCGCGAGGCCGACCGGGAGCGGGAGCGCAGACAGCGCTCGCGGGTGTGGACTCCGGGCCGGCCCGAGGTCATCGAACGGCTCGACGCCGAGGGCCTGCTGCCCGCCATCACCTTCATCTTCAGCCGCGCCGCCTGCGAGGCCGCCGTGCAGCAGTGCCTGTACGCCGGACTCCGGCTCAACGACGAGGAGGCGCGGGAGCGGGTGCGCGCCCTGGTCGAGGAGCGCACGGCGTCGATTCCGACCGAGGATCTGCATGTCCTCGGCTACTACGAGTGGCTGGAAGGCCTGGAGCGCGGTATCGCCGCCCATCACGCGGGCATGCTGCCGACCTTCAAGGAGGTCGTCGAGGAGCTGTTCGTGCGTGGTCTGGTGAAGGCTGTCTTCGCCACCGAGACGCTCGCTCTCGGCATCAACATGCCCGCGCGGTCCGTGGTGTTGGAGAAGCTCGTCAAGTGGAACGGCGAGCAGCATGCCGACATCACGCCGGGTGAGTACACGCAGCTCACCGGGCGTGCGGGACGGCGGGGTATCGACGTCGAGGGCCACGCGGTCGTGCTGTGGCAGCGGGGGATGAGCCCCGAGCATCTCGCGGGGCTCGCCGGCACCCGTACGTATCCGCTGCGCTCCAGCTTCAAGCCGTCGTACAACATGGCGGTCAACCTCGTCGAGCAGTTCGGGCGGCATCGCTCGCGGGAGCTGCTGGAGACGTCGTTCGCGCAGTTCCAGGCCGACAAGTCGGTCGTCGGGATCTCCCGGCAGGTGCAGCGCAACGAGGAGGGGCTTGAGGGCTACAAGGCCTCCATGACCTGCCATCTCGGCGACTTCGAGGAGTACGCGCAGCTCCGCCGTGAGCTGAAGGACCGGGAGACCGAGCTGGCCCGGCAAGGCGCGGCCCAGCGGCGCGCCGAGGCCGCGGTCGCGCTGGAGAAGCTCAAGCCGGGCGATGTCATCCATGTGCCGACCGGCAAGTACGCGGGGCTCGCGCTGGTGCTGGATCCGGGGCTGCCCGCCGGGCGGTCCAACGGCCACCGGGGCTTCGAGCACCATGACGGGCCGCGGCCGCTGGTGCTCACCGCCGAGCGGCAGGTCAAGCGGCTGGCGTCGATGGACTTCCCGGTGCCGGTCGAGGCGTTGGAGCGGATGCGGATCCCGAAGTCCTTCAACCCGCGTTCCCCGCAGTCCCGTCGGGATCTCGCCTCCGCGCTGCGCACCAAGGCGGGGCACATTCCGCCGGAGCGGGCGCGCAAGAAGCGGGCGCAGGCGGCCGACGACCGGGAGATCGCGCGGCTGCGGACCGCGATTCGCGCGCATCCCTGCCATGGGTGCAACGACCGTGAGGACCACGCCCGTTGGGCCGAGCGCTATCACCGGCTGCTGCGGGACACCTCGCAGTTGGAGCGGCGGATCGAGGGACGCACCAACATCATCGCGCGGACCTTCGACCGGATCGTGGCGCTGCTGACCGAGCTGGACTATCTGCGGGGTGACGAGGTCACCGAGCACGGCAAGCGGCTCGCGCGGCTCTACGGCGAGCTGGATCTGCTGGCCAGTGAGTGTCTGCGGGCGGGCGTCTGGGAGGGGCTTGCGCCCGCGGAACTGGCCGCGTGCGTCTCGGCGTTGGTGTACGAGGCCCGGGTCGGCGACGATGCCATGGCGCCGAAGCTGCCTTCCGGGAAGGCCAAGGCCGCGCTCGGGGAGATGGTCCGGATCTGGGGGAGGCTGGACGCCCTGGAGGAGGACTTCCGGATCAGCCAGACCGAGGGTGTCGGACAGCGGGAGCCCGATCTCGGCTTCGCCTGGGCCGCGTACATGTGGGCCGGCGGCAAGGGGCTCGACGAGGTGCTGCGCGAGGCGGAGATGCCCGCGGGTGACTTCGTGCGGTGGTGCAAGCAGGTGATCGACGTGCTGGGGCAGATTTCCGCGGCGGCCCCCGGTGAGGGGTCGACCGTGGCGAAGGCTGCGCGCAAGGCTGTTGATCAGTTGTTGCGGGGGGTTGTGGCCTACTCGTCGGTGGGGTGATTCCTCGCCCGATCGCGGGTGCGGGGTTCTGCGTGGTTGATCGCGCAGGGCCCCGTTTTCTTTTTCAGGATCACTCTTCACGGTGAGTGTTTTCGCACACGCATCCACTGTGACGCGCCGTGTGCGAATGATTCCCCAGCGTGCAAATGGAGTCGAGAGTACTCCTGACGCGGGGGTGATTTCAGGTGCTTGCTGAATATGACACGGCGATGATCCGGTCGGACTAAGCTCGCCCGCAGCGCACCGAGTTGAGGCGTATTCGTGCGCTTGTTCCCAAACCTCCCGAAGACGCAGAACGTTCCATGACGTACTCCCCTGCAAGTCCCCCGACTCCCAGCCGATTCCTTTCAGAGGGCCCACATGGTGAGTGTTCAACCCCCTCCCGCCTCCCAGCCCCGACGCCGTGAACTGCCGTACGCGCGCGTGCTGTTGCCGCCCGCCATACTGATGGCCGCGGCGACCGGAGCCGCCGCCGCCCTGGTGACGGGGCCGGCTCGGGCCGCCGTCGGCTGGTGCGGCGCCGTCGCCACGGTTCTGGTGATCGCCACCGCGGCCGAAGTCGTGCGCCGCGGCCGCGCCCTGCGCAGCGCGCGCGAGGAGCACGCCCGTCACACCGCGTATCTGGAGCGGCGGATCGACGCCCACCAGTACGAGATGGAGCGGCTCTCCATGGAGATCGTGCCCGTCGCGATCGACTACATGCACCGCGGCAATTCCCCCAAGGAGGTGATCCGCCACCTCGGGGAGCTCGACCCCGCCTACCGCGAACTCACCCACCCGCAGCTGGTGTTGATCGAGCGCGTGCTGGAGATCATCGACGACGAGGAAGCCCTGCGGGACTCCGCCCAGCGCTCCTTCGTCAACATCGCCCGCCGGGTCCAGGCGATCGTGCACCAGCAGAACGCGGAACTCCTCGAAATGGAGGAGGACCACGGCCGCAACCCCGAGGTCTTCGACGACCTGCTGCGCATCGACCACGGCACCGCGCTGATCGGCCGCCTCGCCGACTCCATCTCCGTCCTCGGAGGCGGCCGCCCGGGCCGTCAATGGCCCGAACCGGTCGCGCTCTACAGCGTGCTGCGCGGCGCGATGTCACGCATCCTGGAGTACCGGCGCATCTCGCTGGACAACATCTGCAAGGTCAACATCCGCGGTATCTCGGTCGAGCCCGTCATCCACGCGGCCGCCGAACTCCTCGACAACGCCACCCGCTATTCGCCGCCCCAGACCAAGGTGCACGTCACCGCCACCGAGGTGCAGACCGGCGTCGCCATCGAGATCGAGGACGCGGGCGTCAGCCTCAGCGAGGAGGCCCGCGCCAAGGTCGAGGGCATGCTGGAGGCCGCCAAGGCCGGCATCGACCTCCAGGAACTCGGCGACACCCCGCGCCTCGGCCTCGCCGTCGTGGGCCGCCTGTGCACCGCCTTCGACATGCAGGTCTCGCTGCGCAGTTCGGCGTACGGCGGCGTCCGCGCCGTCCTCATCGTGCCGCGCGAGATGATCACCAGCGACCCCGCGCCCGGCTACGCCCACGGCATCGGCGCCACCGCCAAGCCGCTGCCGGAACTCGGCGCTCTCGAAGGCCCCAAGCGCAAGCCCAAGACGCGCCGCCCCACCAACCCGCGCATCCCCGCCGGGCTCTCCCTGGAGGACGACGTCCCGGTCGTCACCGAGTGGACGCCCAACGGCCTGCCGCAGCGCCGCAGCCGGGTCAAGACGCCGCTGAGCGAGCGGATCGCCCAGCAGGCCAAGATCGAGCGCGAGGAGCAGGAGCGCATCGCGCGTGGCGAGAAGCCCCTGTGGGGCGACGCCATCAAGCCGGCCCCCGAGCCGGAGCCGGAGCCGGACGACACCCCGCCCGGCCTCTGGGTGGAGGCCTTCTGGGAGGGCCTCAAGCGCGACCCCGATCCCACCGCATTCCGCCAGCCGACCAACGAACCGGCCCACGCCCCGGCCGATGACGAGGGGGACCTCAAGTGATCCAGCAGCGAGCCAACTTCGACTGGATGCTCAAGGATCTCGCCGATGGCGTACCCGGCATCGAGATGATCGTCGTGCTCTCCGCCGACGGCCTGCGCATCGCCCGGCACGGCGGCGACCCCGACGCCGCCGACCGGGTCGCCGCGGCCTGCGCGGGCCTGCAGAGCCTGGCGAGCGCCGTCGCGCACGAGATCCCGGACAGCGACGGCAAGATGAAGCTGGTCATCATCGAGATCAACCGCGGCTACTTCTATCTGATGGCCGCCGGTCCCAACGCCTACCTCGCGGTCCTCTCCGACACGTTCGCCGAGCCCGGCCTGATGAGCAACCGCATGCGGGATCTGGTCGACCGGATCGGACCGCACCTGACCAGCCCGCCCCGGCGCAACGGGCAGACCGTATGACTCCTCCGCAACGCCAGAGGCGGTACCCCAAGCCACCGCCCGCCCCTCAGCCCCCCCAAGAGGGCGGGCGCAAGAACCCCGAGCGGATGTTCGTGGTCGGAGGAGGCGGCGAACTGCGCGCGGATCTCGACCTGGTGACCTTAATCGTGGCGTGCGCCGACCCTCCGCCCTCCGCCACGCCGGAGCAGGCGGCGCTGCTCCGGCTCTGCACGGCCCCGCTGTCGGTGGCCGAGCTCTCCGCCTATCTCAGCCTCCCGTTCAGCGTGGTGACCGTGGTGCTCACCGAGATGCTGGCGGACGAACTGGTCACGGCGCACAAGCCGCTGGTGCGGCAGTCGGTCGCCGACCGTTCCCTCCTCGAAGCGGTGATGCATGGACTTCAAAAACTCTGACACCATCCCGGGACCACGGACCGAGGACCGGCTGCCGCAGACGGCCCAGGCCGCGGTGAAGATCGTGATCGTGGGCGGTTTCGGCGTCGGCAAGACCACCATGGTCGGCTCGGTCAGCGAGATCAGACCGCTGACCACCGAAGAGACCATGACGCAGGCCGGGATCGGTGTCGACGACAACTTCGGCTCCGACACCAAGACGGCCACCACCGTCGCCATGGACTTCGGCCGTATCAGCATCACCGAGAAGCTGGTCCTCTACCTCTTCGGCACCCCGGGCCAGGAACGCTTCTGGTTCCTGTGGAACGGCCTGTTCGAGGGGGCGCTGGGCGCGGTCGTGCTGATCGACACGCGCCGTCTGGAGGTCAGCTTCGATGTCATAGGGCGACTTGAGGAGCGCGGGGTGCCCTTCGTCGTCGCCGTCAACTCCTTCCCGGACGCGCCCCGTTACCCCGTCGAGGAGCTGCGGCAGGCGCTCGACCTGGCCCCGGAGATCCCCATCGTGGAGTGCGACGCCCGCCGCCGCGCCTCCAGCCGGGACACCCTCATGACCCTGATGCGCTTCCTGCACTCGCTCGCCATGTCGGGCGCGCTCACCTGACCGACGTATCCCGAACTCCCCAGACACCGGATCCACTTCGGAGCGACCACGTGACGCCTGAATCCCACTCCCTGACCGGCACGGACGACCCGCGGTCCGGCCCCCCGCCCGGCTGCCCCGCCCACGGCCTCGGGCCCGGGGGACTGCGCCGGCTCTACGGTCCCGACGCGGAGGACCTGGACGAGCTGTACGAGGAACTGCGCGACGAGCACGGGCCGGTGGCGCCGGTGCTGCTGCACGACGACGTGCCCATGTGGGTCGTCCTCGGCCACGCCGAGAACCTGCACATGCTCCGCTCCCCTTCACAGTTCTGCCGGGACAGCCGTATCTGGACCCCGCTGCTGGAGGGCATGGTCAAGCCCGACCACCCGCTGATGCCGCACATCGCCTGGGAGCCGATCTGCTCCTACGCCGAGGGCGACGAGCACCTGAGGCTGCGCGGCGCGGTCACCGGCGCCATGTCCACCATCGACCACCGCGGCATCCGGCGGTACATCAACCGCTCCACGCAGCGCCTGGTGAACGAGTTCTGCGAGCAGGGCAGGGCCGATCTGGTCGGCCAGTTCGCGGAGCATCTGCCCATGGCGGTGATGTGCGAGATCCTCGGCATGCCCGATGAGTACAACGACCGGATGGTGCAGGCCACCCGTGACATGCTGCGCGGCACCGAGACCGCCATCGCCAGCCACGCCTACGTCATGGGCGCCCTGCAGCGGCTCACCGAGCGCCGGCGCGCCGAGCCCGCCGCGGACTTCGCCAGCCAGCTGATGAGCCACCCGGCCCGGCTCACCGACGACGAGGTCACCAAGCACCTCTGGGTCGTCCTCATGGCGGCCTACGAGGCCACCGCCAACCTCATCGCCAACGTCCTGCGCATGGTCCTCACCGACCCGCGGTTCCGCGCCCAGCTCAAGGGCGGCCAGATGACGGTGCCGGAGGCGGTCGAGCAGTCCCTGTGGGACGAGCCGCCGTTCAGCACGGTCTTCGCCTACTACGCCAAGCAGGACACCGAGTTGGGCGGCCGGCGCATCCGCAAGGGCGACGGTCTGCTCTTCGGTATCGCGCCGGGCAATGTCGACCCGCGGGTGAGGCCGGACCTCGCCGCCAACATGCAGGGCAACCGCTCCCACCTCGCCTTCGGCGGCGGTCCGCACGAGTGCCCCGGCCAGGACATCGCCCGTGGCATCGCCGACGTCGGCGTCGACGCGCTGCTGATGCGGCTGCCGGACGTCCGACTCGACTGCGCCGAGGAGGATCTGACCTGGCGTCAGTCGATCTCCTCCCGGCACCTGGTGGAGCTCCCGGTCCGCTTCGAGCCGAAGCCGCAGCAGGACGTCACGATGAAGCCGAGCCTCGGCCAGGTACCGCCGCCCCGCCCGGCATGGCAGGTCAGCACTGCCGCGCGCCCGCAGCCCACGCCCCAGCCGGCGCCCCCGGCCCCGCAGCCCGTGGCGCCCTCCGAGCCCCCGCGCAGGCCGAGCGCATGGCGCCGCTTCGTGCGCTGGTGGAGGGGCTACTGACCGGCCCAGGTGTCATACGACGCCCAGGCACCGAGCATCCGCCCGCTGCGGAACCGGTGCTCCGCCCCCGTGACCGGATCGGTGAACTCCAGCGCCCGCGCGAGCAGTTGCAGCGGCCGCCGGAAGTCACCGGCCGGCACGGGGTCGGCCACCACCGGGTAGAGCGGATCGCCGAGGATGGGCACACCGAGGGCGTTCATATGGACCCGCAGCTGATGGGTCTGCCCGGTGGCGGGAAGCAGCCGGTACCGCCCGAGTCCGTCGCCCCGGCGCTCGACGAGCTCGACCCGGCTCACGGCGTTGACCTCGCCCGGTACCTCCCGCGCGGCAAGCTCCCCGCGCTCCTTGAGGATCCGGCTGCGCACGGTCGTGGGCAGGGGGAGCGAGGCATCGTAGGGCGCGACAGCCTCGTACTCCTTGCGTACCAGCTTGTCGCGGAACAGCGTCTGATACGCCCCCCGCTCCTCGGGCCGCACGGTGAACAGCACCAGCCCGGCGGTGAGCCGGTCCAGCCGGTGCGCGGCCCCGAGCGTCGGCAGCCCGAGCTCCCGCCGCAGCCGTGCCAGCGCGGTCTCCCTGACATGGCTGCCACGCGGGGTGGTGGCGAGGAAGTGCGGCTTGTCGACGACGACGATGTGCTCGTCGCGGTGGACGACCTCCAGCGGGAACGGCACCGGCACCTCGGCGGGCAGCTCCCGGTGGAACCACACGAACATCCCCGGCACATAGGCCGCGTCGCCCGCGACGGCCCGCCCGTCGGCCCCGATGAACAGGCCATCCTCGAACATCCGGTCGACGATTCCGTCCCCCGCCGCGAGCCGCTCCACGAGATGCTCCCGCACGGTGACCCAGGCGCCCTCGCCCGGCAACCGCACCCGCACCGGATCGACCCCGTCGCGCTGCGGCAGAGGGGAAGGCGGGGGAGGGGTCCTGCGTCTCATCACGATCAAGGGTACGGCGCCGGAGTGCTGCCGCCGGGCGGTTGAGATCGCGCTCTCCAGCAGAACGATCATGGGGCGCCATGAGCAGGAGTCGGCGTGCGTGCGGACTTGCGGTGTGCGGGGTGTCGGCGGTGCTTGTCGTCGCGGCCGTCGGGTGGTGTTCGCCGGGCAAGGAAACCCGCCTCTCAAGCCGCCGAGGTGCCTTCCTGCTCCGCCTCGATGCGCGCGTTCCACTCCCGCTTCGCCGTCTGCCAGCCGTCCTCGTTGTGGCCGAGGCGCCAGTAGCCGGAGATCGAGAGGTCCTCGCGGGGAATCTGGCGCTCGACGCGCAGCAGGCGGCGCAGGTCCTTCACGAAGGCCGCCTCGCCGTGCACGAAGGCGTGCAGCCGGCCCTCGGGGAAGCGCAGCGCGCGGACCGCCTCGCTCACGGCCTCGCCGACCGGGCGGTTCCCGCGGTGCAGCCAGATCACCTCCACATCGGAGTCGATCTTCTGCTCCTCCTCGGGACCCGCGACCTCCACGAAGGCATACGCCTGGGCGCCGGCAGGCAGTGCCTCCAGGGAGCAGGCGATGGCCGGCAGGGCGCTCTCGTCGCCGACGAGGAGATGCCAGTCGGCGGTGGCGTCGGGGGCGTAGGCGCCGCCCGGGCCCATGAACCGCACGGTCTCGCCGGGCCGGGCGCGCAGGGCCCAGGGTCCCGCGAGGCCCTCGTCGCCGTGGATCACGAAGTCAAGGGTCAGCTCGCGGTGCTCGGGGTCCCAGGCGCGCACGGTGTAGGTCCGGGTCACCGGCCACTGCTCGCGCGGGAAGTCCTCCCGGATCCGCTCCAGGTCGAAGGGCTCGGGGTAGGTGACCCCCTCGGGGCCGAAGAGCAGCTTCACATAGTGGTCCGTGCAGGTGTCGGCCGAGAAGTCGGCCAGGCCCTCCCCGCCGAGCACCACGCGCTGCATGTGCGGGGTCAGCCGTTCGGTACGGACGACCTGCGCGGTGTGGGGCTTCCGCGGCTTGCGGGCAGGGCGTTCTGCCATGACGGCCTCCCTCGTGTAAGCTTAGGTTTACCTAAGTTAGCACTTTTGCCCGCCGAATGGCCCCGCGGCAAAGCGTGTGAAGGAGAATTTAAGGGACGAATTCCCTGCCCAACGAACCTCATTCACTCGATGGGGAACGCCCTTCACACAGCCAGCGTCGTCAGCAGCCGCTGCAACGATCCCCCGAGCCCCCACCGCTCCGCCAGCCCCTGGAGCGCCGCCGGATCACGGGGGATGCGCGGCAGTGTGGTGTCGACGTCCGGGAGCGGCACGTCGCCCGCGACCCGCACGACCGTCGGCGCCACCGCGACATACGGCCGCGACTCGTCCAGCCGCTTGCGCTGCGCCGGTGTGAGCTTCGCCTTGGGGTCGTCCACCGCGGCCATGATCCCGGCCAGATCCCCGAACTCGGTGAGCAGCTTGGCCGCCGTCTTCTCCCCGATGCCTGGCACGCCCGGCAGTCCGTCGCTCGGGTCGCCGCGCAGCAGCGCCAGGTCCGCGTAGCCCGGGCCGTCGACGCCGTACTTCTCGCGCAGCCACGCCTCGTCGGTGAGCTGGAGCGTGCCCACGCCCTTGAGCGGGTACAGCACCCGGATCCCGCGGGCGTCGTCCACCAGCTGGTACAGGTCGCGGTCCCCGGTGACGATGTCCACCGGGCCCTTCGCCCGCGCGGTGAAGGTGCCGATCACATCGTCCGCCTCGTACCCCTCGACCCCCACGCGCGCGATGCCGAGCGCGTCCAGGACCGCCTCGATGACCGGCACCTGCGGCGAGAGCGTGTCGGGCACGACCTCCTCGTCGGGGCCGACCTCGTGCTCCTCCGCGACCCGGTGCGCCTTGTACGAGGGGATCAGGTCCACCCGCCACTGCGGCCGCCAGTCGGCGTCCATACAGGCCACCAGGGCGTCCGGACGGTGGTCCTTCACCAGGCGGTCGATGAAGTCCAGCAGCCCGCGCACGGCGTTCACCGGGGTGCCGTCCGGGGCCTTCACGGAGTCCGGCACGCCGAAGTAGGCGCGGAAGTAGAGCGAGGCGGTGTCGAGGAGCATCAGTCGTCCGGTCACGCCACGCATCATGCCGTACCCCACTGACATCGGCTCTTCGCCGCAACGGGTTGCGTCAGGCGCGTCTTCTGTGGGGTGGATCACTTGTGCGTTTGTGCCCGTGGAACGAGGGCAGGCGCCGCCTCGGAGCGATGCCGCCCAGTGCGCCGCGTCGCTCCCTCTTTATTGAGGTCCTTTGCCGTCGAGACGAGAAGGTACGAGTGTCAGCCAGGCTAGAAGCCGAACATCTCCACAAGGTGTTCGGCAGACGACAGGACGAGGCAGTGGAGCGGCTCCGCGGTGGAGCCGACCGGGAGGAGCTGCGCGCCGACGGCACCACCGCGGCCGTCATCGACGCCTCCTTCACCGTGGAACCGGGCCAGATCTTTGTCGTCATGGGCCTGTCCGGCTCCGGCAAGTCCACGCTGCTGCGCATGCTCAACGGGCTTCTGGAGCCGACCGCTGGCCAGGTCCGCTTCGACGGCCAGGACCTGACCGCGCTCAGCGCCCGCGACCTGCGTGAGGTCCGCGCCCGGAAGATCAGCATGGTCTTCCAGCACTTCGCGCTGTTCCCGCACCGCAGCGTCGTCGAGAACGCGGCCTACGGGCTTGAGGTCCAGGGCGTCCCCAAGGCCGAGCGCCTCGCGCGGGCCACCGAGGCCCTGGAACTGTGCGGTCTGAAGGGCTGGGAGAAGTCCTGGCCCGACGAGCTGTCCGGCGGTATGCAGCAGCGTGTGGGTCTCGCCCGCGCGCTCGCCACCGACGCCGACCTGCTGCTGATGGACGAGTCCTTCAGCGCCCTGGACCCGCTGATCCGCCGCGATATGCAGGACCAGCTGCTGGAGCTCCAGACGAAGCTGAAGAAGACGATCGTCTTCATCACCCACGACCTCAACGAGGCCATGCGCCTGGGCGACCGTATCGCCGTCATGCGCGACGGCCGCATCGTCCAGATCGGCACCGCCGAGGACATCCTGGTGCGCCCCGCCGACGACTACGTCGCCTCCTTCACCCAGGACGTCGACCGCTCCCGCGTGCTCACCGCCTCCTCCGTCATGAACCGTGAGGTCCGCGGCGACGAGGCCGACTGCGCCTGCGCGACCGCGACGCCCGACACCCCGTTCCACGACCTGTGCGCCCTCAGCGCCCGGCTCTCCCACCCGGTCGCGGTGCTGGACGGCAAGAAGAAACTGGTCGGTGTCGTCCCGCGGCGGCGGCTCGTCGGCTTCCTCGGCGACGAGACCGCCGGGCCGGAGCCGTGCCCGTCCCCGCGGGACAAGGGCGGAGAGAAGGTGACCGCCCGTGCCTAGGATCGAGTTCGGTTCGTGGGTCAACGACGCGGTCGAGTGGCTCACCACCCACATGGGCTGGCTGTTCGACTTCCTTGAGCAGGTCTTCCGCGGCGCCTACGAGGGTGTCGACGCCGTCCTCCAGGCGCCCGAGCCGCTGCTTCTCACCGGCATCTTCGCGGTGATCGCTGTCTGGCTGCGCGGCACGCTCGCCGGTGCCCTCACCTTCGTCGGCTTCGCCTTCGTGATCTCCCTCGACCTGTGGGAGGACGCGATGGTGACCCTGTCGCTGGTCCTCGTCGCCACGGTCATCGCGCTGGTGATCTCGGTGCCGGTCGGCATCTGGGCGGCGCGCTCCCACCGGGTCAGCGCGATCGTGCGGCCAGGGCTCGACCTGATGCAGACGCTGCCGGCGATGGTCTACCTGATCCCGGCAATCCTCTTCTTCGGAAGCGGCGCCGCCGCGGGCATCGTCGCCACCCTCGTCTTCGCGCTCGCCCCCGGTGTGCGCATGACCGAGCTGGGCATCCGCCAGGTCGACAAGGAACTGGTCGAGGCCGCAGAGGCGTTCGGCACGACCCCGCGCGACACCCTGCTGCGCGTCCAGCTCCCGCTGGCCCTGCCCACCGTGATGGCCGGCGTCAACCAGGTCATCATGCTCGGCCTGTCCATGGCGGCCATCGCCGGCATGGTCGGCACCGGCGGCCTCGGCGGCGACGTCAACGAGGCCATCGGCCAGCTCAACATCGGTCTCGGCGCCGAGGCGGGCATCGCCATCGTGATCCTCGCGATCTACCTGGACCGGATGACCAGCGCGCTCGGCACCCAGGTCTCCCCGCTCGGCCGCCGTGCCGCCGCCCGGCTGCGCGCCGCCCAGGGCCTGAAGATCTGGTCGTACCGCCCCCGCGCCTCCGTCGCCGTGGTCGGCGTCGTCGTGCTCGCGCTCGTCGCGGGCGGCATGGGCGTCTTCGGCGGCGCCGGCAAGACCGACCCGGTCGCGGGCGGCGACAACGTCGGCCAGGGCAAGAAGATCAGCATCGGCTACATCCCCTGGGACGAGGGCGTCGCCTCCACCTTCCTCTGGAAGGAGATCCTGGAGCAGCGCGGCTACGAGGTCGAGGCCAAGCAGTTCGACGCGGGCCCGCTCTACACCTCCCTCGCCCAGGGCGACATCGACTTCCAGACCGACGCCTGGCTGCCCACCACCCATGAGCAGTACTGGAAGAAGTACGGCTCCCAGCTCGACGACCTGGGCTCCTGGTACGGCCCGACCTCCCTCGAACTGAGCGTGCCCTCCTACCTGAAGGGCATCGACTCCCTGGAGGATCTCAAGGGCAAGGCCGGGCAGTTCGACGGCAAGATCACCGGCATCGAGTCCAGCGCCGGCATGATGAGCCTGCTCAAGAGCAAGGTCCTCGGGGAGTACGGCCTGGACAAGGAGTTCAAGGTCGTCGACAGCTCGACGCCCGCGATGCTGGCCGAGCTCAAGCGGGCGTACGCCAAGCGGGAACCGATCGTCGTCACGCTCTGGTCGCCGCACTGGGCGTACAGCGACTACAAGCTGAAGAAGCTCAAGGACCCGAAGGGTGCCTGGGGCGAGGGCGACGGCGTGCACACCCTGTCCCGCAAGGGCTTCGCCGCGGAGAACCCGGTCGTCGGTGAGTGGCTGAAGGACTTCAAGCTCACCGAGGAGCAGCTCACCAGCCTGGAGTCGGAGATCAACAAGGCCGGCAAGGGCAGGCAGCAGGACGCCGTGCGCGCCTGGCTGAAGAGCAACCCGGGTCTTGTCGACAAGCTCGCCCCGGTCAAGAACACCGAGACCCCGGCCGAGGCGAAGCGCCCGCTGGACGTGGCCTGGTTCCCCTGGGACGAGGACATCGCCGTCACCTACCTGTGGAAGAACGTCCTGGAGCGGCGCGGCTACAAGCTGAACCTCAAACAGATGGACGTCGGCCCCGTCTACACCGGCCTCGCCTCCGGCGACCTCGATCTCAACTTCGACGCCTGGCTGCCGTACGCCCAGAAGAACTACTGGGACAAGAGCAAGGACAAACTTCACGACCTGGGGACCTGGTACGAACCGACCTCACTGGAGCTCGCCGTGCCGTCCTATGTGAAGGGCGTCGACTCCCTGGAGGACCTCAAGGGCAAGGGTGGCACCTTCGGCGGCAAGATCGTCGGCATCGAGCCCGGCACCGGGGAGATGAACCTCCTCAAGACCAAGGTGCTGCCGGGATACGGCCTGGACGACGAGTACGAGGTCGTCGACGGCTCCACCCCGGCCATGCTCGCCGAGCTCAAGCGCGCCTACGCCAAGAAGGAGCCGATCGCGGTCGTGCTGTGGTCGCCGCACTGGGCGTACAGCGAGTACGAGCTGACCAAGCTGAAGGACCCGCGGAAGTACTTCGGCGAGGGCAACACGATCCGGACGATCTCCAACAAGGACTTCCCCGAGCAGTACCCGCAGCTCACGAAGTGGATCAAGAACTTCAAGATGAGCGAGGACGAGCTCGGCACCCTTGAGCAGGAGATCAAGGACCGCGGCCAGGGTCGCGAGGAGGAGGCCGTCGCCGCGTGGCTCAAGGAGCACCCGGACATGGTCGACCGTATGACCCCCGCGGCCTGAACCCCGGATACGACGGGCGTCCGGCACACCTGACGGTGCCGGACGCCCGTCTTCTCTTTGTGCGCGAATTCCGGCCAACTAGGGTGAAGAGATGCCGCTCGCCGGGCCGACCAGGCACTTCGCCCACGGTCACCACGCCCCTGCGGAAGGGAATCGCCTGCGGTCCCGGGCCGATCCCGGTCCGGTGATGGCGCGAACTGTGAGGTCGTGCCTCTTGCCGTGTGTCGTCGATGTGACGGGCGCATGAAACGGTTTGCCGAACATGCGTAGGGTGCAGAGAACTCATCAGAGAGCGCATCAGAGAGCGCATCAGAGACCGCGATCAGAGACCGCGATCAGAGGACTCGGCACCGGACGACGAGCGAAGGAGGGAGCCGGAGCGATGGGCGACCACAAAGAACAGCCCCTGCGGGTGGGCGCGGCCGTACGGCGGCGCCGTCGCGCGCTGGAGCTCACCCTCGCCGTCGTGGCCGAGCGCAGCGGCCTGTCGGTGCCCTTCCTGAGCCAGGTGGAGAACGACCGGGCCCGCCCCAGCAGAGGCTCCCTGGAGAAGGTCGCCGACGCCCTGCGCACCACGGCCGTCGAGCTCCTCGCCGCGGCCGACCCGGCGTGCAGCGTGGACGTCGTACGCGCCGAGTGCGCTGAGCCGGCCCCCGAGCCGCGGGCGCGTTCCCTGGTGCGCGGACACCACCAGATGCACGCCTCGGAGTTCACCGGGGACCATGAGGCGGGACGCGAGTTCCAGTACCGCAACGACCAGTTGATGTACGTCGCCGACGGCGCCGTGGAGATCGAGGCGGAGGGGCGCGCCTACCGGCTCGGCCGCGGCGACACCTTGTACCTCACCGGCGGGGTCCGCCACCGCTGGCGGGCCACGGTGCCCGAGACCCGGGTGGTCGTCGTCGCGGTGGCCGAGCACATCGAGGCCGTCCAGGACCGGCCGCGCTGATGCGCGTCGTCTCCCTGGTGCCGTCCCTGACGGAGGCCGTGGCCCTCTCGGCCCCCGGCGTCCTGGTCGGCGTCACGGACTGGTGCACGCATCCGGCGGACCTCGACGTGGCCCGGATCGGCGGCACCAAGAACCCCAAGACCGAGCGGATCGTCGAGCTCGCCCCCGACCTGGTGATCGCCAACGAGGAGGAGAACCGTGCCCCCGACCTCGCGGAGCTGCGGGCGGCGGGTATCGAGGTGCTGGTCACCGAGGTCCGTGATGTCCCGGGGGCCTTCCGGGAACTGGACCGGGTGCTGACCGCGTGCGGGACCAGGACCCGGCCGCGCTGGCTGGACGAGGCGGAGCGGACCTGGTCGGCGCTGCCGCCCCCGGACCGCCGTACGACCGCCGTGGTGCCGATCTGGCGTCGCCCCTGGATGGTCCTGGGCCGCGACACCTTCGCCGGTGACGTCCTGGCCCGCCTCGGGGTGGACCACCTGTACGCGACGCACGAGGACCGCTACCCGCGCATCCCCCTGGAGGAGCTGCGGGCGGCGGCCCCTGATGCGGTCGTCCTCCCGGACGAGCCCTACCGCTTCACGGCAGACGACGGCCCGGAGGCCTTCCCCGGACTGCCCTGCGCGCTGGTCAGCGGACGGCACCTGACGTGGTACGGACCGTCACTGGCCGAGGCGCCGGAAGTGCTGGGCGCGGCCCTGCGAGCAGCGCGCCGCTGACCAGCCCGCGGGCGGTGTGCGCGGCGGCGACGAGCCAGGCGGTGACGAGCACGGCGTACAGGCCGATCGCGAGCCCCTCGTAGACCGCGAGTCCGGTGTGCCGGGCCAGTGCCTCGGCGCCGGTGACACAGGTGCCGACCGGGAAGGTGAACGCCCACCAGGTCATCGCGAACCGCATCCCCTGCCGCCGGGCACGGACCACGTGGGCGGTGGCGAACCCCAGCCACAGCAGCGCGAAGCCCATCACCGGCACGCCGTACAGCACGGCCAGTACGTCGAAGCCCTGGCTGTACGGGGCCGGTACGACGCCCGGCCCGTACTCGGCGAACTTGCCGACGGCGGTGGTCGACTGGCCGAGCGGGCCCAGCACCAGGAACAGCGTCGGGGTCAGCGCGAGCGGCAGCGGACCGCCGGTGACCAGCCGGGCGAAGACGAGCGGCAGCATCAGCAGGGTCGCGAGCAGGCTCAGCCCGAACATCGCGAAGCAGGCCAGCAGCAGCGTCTCCTGGGCCTGTCCCGCGGGCAGATACGGCACCAGCAGCGGGCCGAGGGCCGCGGACACCATGGGCGCGACGAGCGGCAGCAGCCAGACGGGCGTGGCCTGTCCGGGCTCCACCCGATGCCGTACGGCCATCAGGTACGGGACGGCGACCGCGGCCGCGAGCCCGATCGCCGTACCGGCGGTGAACAGGACGACGTCGAGCGCGACCGCCGCCTCGATGCCGATCCAGTCCCGGCCGACGGTGAGGGCGCCGCCGCCGACGGCCAGCAGGGCCATGGAGAGACAGCCGTAGAACGGGGCCGTCGCCGGGTCCATGAGGTGGGCGCGGCCCTGGTCGCGATGGTGGGTCCAGTGCAGCGCGCGGGCGGCGAGGAGCGTGACGAGCATGGCCAGGGACAGCGCCCAGACGGCGGTGCACACGGCTCGGGGGAGGGGCAGGGGCAGCGCGGCGCCGGCGGTGGCGACGATGGCGGTTCCCATGACGGGGGCGTACCAGTTCGGTCCGAGGTGACGGACGGCCATGGCACGGGGGTGGGGCTGGGCGGCGGTGACCATGCTCGTACGGTCCCGCCCTCGGACGTCCAGCACCAGGGAGTATGTCTCTATGGGGGCATAAGCTGGCTTTATGAGTAGTGCGGTGACGAGTTCCCTGGCCCATCGAGTCCCCGACCTCGGCGCGCTGGAGCTGCTGCTGGCGGTGGCGCGGCTCGGCAGCCTGGGCGGGGCGGCCCGCGAGCTGGGCATCACCCAGCCCGCGGCCAGCAGCCGGATCCGGTCGATGGAACGGCAGCTCGGGGTGGCGCTGGTGGACCGTTCGCCGCGGGGCTCGCGGCTGACCGACGCCGGTGCGCTGGTGACGGACTGGGCGCGGCGGATCGTGGAAGCGGCGGAGGCCTTCGACGTGGGCGCGCAGGCGCTGCGGGACCGGCGGGACTCGCGGCTGCGGGTGGCGGCGAGCATGACGATCGCCGAGTATCTGCTGCCGGGCTGGCTCCTGGCGCTGCGCGCGGGCCGCCCGGACACGGCGGTGTCGCTCCTCGCGGGCAACTCGACGGCGGTGGCCGAGCGGCTGCTGTCCGACGAGGCGGACCTGGGCTTCGTGGAGGGCCTGACCGTGCCCACGGGCCTGGACTCGGTGGTCATCGCCCATGACCGCCTGATCGTCGTGACGGCCCCCGGCCATGCCTGGTCCCGCCGCCGACGCCCGCTCACGGCCGAGGAGTTGGCCGTGACGCCTCTGATCCTCCGGGAGAAGGGCTCCGGCACCCGCCAGGTCCTGGACACGGCCCTGGGCGGCCTGGCCCGCCCCTTGATCGAGCTTTCTTCGACCACGGCGGTGAAGGCGGCGGCCGTGAGCGGCGCGGGCCCGGCGGTCCTGAGCGAACTCGCCGTCCGCGAGGAACTGTCGATGCGGCGGCTGGTGAGCATCCCGGTCGCGGACGTGTCCCTGGCCCGTGACCTGAGGGCGGTGTGGCCGACGGGACACCGGCCGGTGGGTCCGGCACGGGATCTGCTGCATCTGACGCGAGGCTGAGCGCTCCGCTGCGAGTGCCGCGAGGGGGGTGTGCAGTCTGCGGCGCCGTTGTGGCTGGTCGCGCAGTTCCCCGCGCCCCTCAGGGCGTTGCGGCGAGGCTCGCTTCCACCAGCGCCCTCATCACCCGCGTGTCCTCACCCATCTCCGGATGCCACTGCACGCCGAGCACCCAGCCCTCGGCGGAGGGCAGTTCCACCGCCTCCACCGTGCCGTCCGTCGCGTGGGCCGACGGGATCAGGCCCACGCCGAGGCGGTCCACGGACTGGTGGTGGTACGTCGGCACACTCGTCTCCTCCGGGGCGATACCGGCGTAGAGCGTGCCCGGGACCGGTTTGACCGGGTGCCGGCCGAAGACGCCGACGACCTCGGCGTGGCCCTCCAGATGCTGGACGAGGGTGCCGCCGAGGGCGACGTTCAGGAGCTGCATGCCCCGGCAGATCCCCAGCAGGGGGAGCCGGGCGGCGAGCGCGGCCTCGATCAGGGCCAGTTCCCACGCGTCCCGCTCCCGCGCCGGCGGCCCGGTGCGCGGGTCTCGCTCGGCGCCGTACCGCACCGGCTCCACATCGGGCCCGCCCGCGATCACCAGCCCGTCGAGGCGGGCCACTGTCGCCGCCGCCTGCTCCGGCGCGTCCGGAGGGAGCATCGCCGCGAGCCCGCCCGCGCGCTGCACCAGCCGCGGGTAACCGGCCGGCAGCAGCGCCGCGTCCAGCTCCCACACGCCCCAGCGCGCCCCGGTCTCCAGATACGTACTGACACCGATCAGCGGCCTGCCCGGCATACCGTGCCCCTCTCCAATGGACCGCCCTCATACCTTTGTGTCACATGGCTTCGGGTCACGCCAGGAACCCCCTGAGCAGCGCCGCCGTCCCCGCGCAGTGCTCCCGCATGATCTCCCGCGCCGCGTCCGCGTCCCCGTCCAGCACCGCCTCCACCAGCGACGCGTGCTGGCGCTGCGAGTGCTCCAGATTGCGGACCAGGATCGGGATGCAGTCCAGCAGTTCGTTCACCGTCGCCCGCACCGCCGCGTACTGCGCGGTCAGCGTCGGCGAGCCGCACAGCTCGGCCAGCGTGAGGTGCAGCAGCGTGTCCCGCCGCCGGTAGTCGCCCAGCGGCGCGTCCTGGGTGCGGGCCAGCGCCTCCCGCAGCCGCCCCTCCTGCTCCGGCGTCAGGCCGTGCGCCGCGCACAGCCCCACCGCGCCCACCTCCAGTACCTCCCGGAAGCGCAGCACGTCCTCGATGTCCACCTCGGCGATCCGGCGCCGCAGCTCGTCCTCGCCGCCGGCGTCCGTGCGCGGGAGCACGAACGTCCCGCCGTACCGCCCCCGCCGCGACTCCACCAGACCCTGGTCCTGGAGCACCTTGAGCACCTCGCGCAACGTCACCCGGCTGATCCCGAGCCGCTCCGCCAGCTCCCGCTCCGCGGGCAGCCGCTCACCGCCCGGCACCAGACCCAGCCGGACCACCTGGAGGATCTGCTCCAGCGCCTCCTCGAAGCCGTTGCCCGCCCGCACCGGCCGCAGTACCGGGGTGAGCCGGTCCTCCGGGCCCGGTTCAGTGTCCACCGACATCCGGCCGTGCCCCCTTCCCAAGCAATGGTTCTCCGCAATACCTTATGGCTCCGGAGCTGACCGAAGAAGCCTTAAGGAGGCTTTCCCGTGGCAGACCGCACACCGCCGCTCGGCGTCGAGGAGCTGCACGCCCTCGTCGCCGGCGGTGAGATCGACACCGTCGTCCTGGCCTTCCCGGACATGCAAGGGCGGCTCCAGGGCAAGCGGTTCGCCGCGCGCTTCTTCCTCGACGAGGTGCTGCACCACGGCACCGAGGGCTGCAACTACCTGCTCGCCGTCGACACCGAGATGAACACCGTCGACGGCTACGCCATGTCCTCCTGGGACCGCGGCTACGGCGACTTCGCCATGCACCCGGACCTGTCCACCCTGCGTCGCGTCCCCTGGAACGACGGCACGGCCATGGTCCTCGCCGACCTCGCCTGGGAGGACGGCTCCCCGGTCGTCGCCGCCCCCCGCCAGATCCTGCGCCGCCAGCTGGAGCGCCTCGCCGAGCTCGGGCTCACCGCCCAGGTCGGCACCGAGCTGGAGTTCATCGTCTTCAAGGACACCTACGAACAGGCCTGGGACGCGAACTACCGGGGCCTGACCCCGGCCAACCAGTACAACATCGACTACTCCGTCCTCGGCACCGGCCGGATCGAGCCCCTGCTGCGCCGCATCCGCAACGAGATGGCCGGCGCCGGGCTCACCGTCGAGTCCGCCAAGGGCGAGTGCAACCCCGGCCAGCACGAGATCGCCTTCCGCTACGACGAGGCCCTGGTCACCTGCGACCAGCACGCCGTCTACAAGACCGGCGCCAAGGAGATCGCCGCCCAGGAGGGCATGTCGCTGACCTTCATGGCCAAGTACAACGAGCGCGAGGGCAACTCCTGCCACATCCACCTCTCGCTCGCCGACGCGGCCGGCAACAACGCCATGGCCGGACCCGACGGAATGTCCGACGTCATGCGGTACTTCCTCGCCGGACAGCTCGCCGCGCTCCGCGACTTCTCGCTCCTGTACGCGCCGAACATCAACTCCTACAAGCGGTTCCAGCCCGGCTCCTTCGCGCCGACCGCCGTCGCCTGGGGCCACGACAACCGCACCTGCGCCCTGCGCGTGGTCGGCCACAGCCGCTCCCTGCGCTTCGAGAACCGCCTCCCCGGCGGCGACGTCAACCCGCATCTGGCGGTGGCGGGCATGGTGGCCGCGGGCCTGTACGGCATCGAGCAGAAACTGGAGCTGCCCGAGGCCTGCCCCGGCAACGCCTACACCGCCGAGTACGAGCACGTCCCGACCACCCTGCGCGAGGCCGCCGAGCTCTGGGAGAACAGCCCGATCGCCAAGGCAGCCTTCGGCGACGAGGTCGTCGCGCACTACCGGAACATGGCCCGCGTCGAGACCGACGCCTACGACGCCGCGGTCACCGACTGGGAGCTGCGCCGCTCCTTCGAACGCATGTGAGGCCCTCCTTGTCCGACCAGCTCCAGGTACTGAACCCGGCCACCGAAGAGGTCATCGCCACCATCCCGGCGGCCTCCGCGGCCGACGTCGACACGGCGGTCGTACGGGCCACCCGCGCACAGGCCGAGTGGGCGGCTCTGGCCCCCGCCGACCGGGCGCGACTGCTCCGCCGGTTCGCCGTCGCCGTCGACGAACACCTCGAAGAACTCGCCCGGTCGGAGGTCCGCGAGGCCGGCCACACCGTCGGCAACGCCCGCTGGGAGGCGGGCAACGTCCGCGATCTGCTCGACTACGCGGCGGGCGGCGTGGAGCGGCTCACCGGCCGGCAGATCCCGGTCCCCGGTGGCCTCGACGTCACGATCCTCGAACCGCTCGGCGTCGTCGGCGTCATCGCGCCCTGGAACTTCCCGATGCCCATCGCGGCCTGGGGCACGGCACCGGCGCTCGCCGCGGGCAACGCCGTCATCCTCAAGCCCGCCGAGACGACCCCGCTGACCGCCCTGCGGCTGGCCGAACTCGCCCTGGAAGCGGGCCTGCCCGAGGGGCTCTTCCAAGTGCTGCCAGGCCACGGCCCGGTCGCGGGCAACGCCCTCGTCGAGCACCCCGGCGTCGCGAAGATCGTCTTCACCGGGTCCACGGCTGTGGGCAAACAGGTGTGGGCGAAGGGCTCCACCCTCCTCAAGCGCGTCACCCTCGAACTCGGCGGCAAGAGCCCCAACATCGTCTTCGCCGACGCCGACCTCGAAGCCGCCGCCCGGGCCGCCCCCATGTCCTTCCTCGACAACGCAGGACAGGACTGCTGCGCCCGCACCCGCATCCTGGTCCAGCGGGCTGTCCACGACCGTTTCCTGGACCTGCTGGCTCCTGGCATCGAGTCGGTCCGCGTGGGCGATCCCGCCGACGAGCAGACGCAGATGGGCCCGCTGATCTCCAAGTCCCAGCTGGAACGGGTCCGTTCCTACGTCGACCAGGACGCGCCCGGCATCCGCGGCAAGGCCCCCGAAGGCCCCGGCTTCTGGTTCCCGCCCACCGTCCTCACCGGCGTCGACCCGCACGCGCGCGTGGCCGTCGAGGAGGTCTTCGGTCCGGTCGCCGTGGTCCTCCCCTTCGAGGACGAGGCGGACGCGGTCCGGCTGGCCAACGCCACCGACTACGGCCTGTCCGGCTCCATCTGGACCCGGGACGTGGGCCGCGCGCTGCGCGTCTCCCAGGCCGTCCGCGCGGGCAACCTGTCCGTCAACTCCCACTCCAGCGTCCGCTACTGGACCCCCTTCGGCGGCTTCAAGCAGTCCGGCATCGGCCGTGAGCTCGGCCCGGACGCGCTGGCCGCCTTCACCGAGACCAAGAACGTCTTCATCAGCACGGAGGGCCCCGCACAGTGACCTCATCAACCGAAGAGATCGTCTGCCGCCGCCTGGTCGGCCGTACCGCCGTCATCACCGGCGCCGGCAGCGGCATCGGCCTCGCCACCGCCCGCCGGCTCGCCTCCGAGGGCGCCCACGTCGTCTGCGGCGACGTCGACGAGCAGCGCGGCAAGGCGGCGGCCGACGAGGTGGGCGGCATCTTCGTCAAGGTCGACGTCACCGACCCCGAGCAGGTCGAGGCGCTGTTCCAGACGGCCCACGAGACCTACGGCAGCGTCGACATCGCCTTCAACAACGCCGGGATCTCACCGCCCGACGACGACTCCATCCTGGAGACGGGACTTGAGGCCTGGAAGCGCGTCCAGGAGGTCAACCTCACCTCCGTGTACCTGTGCTGCAAGGCCGCGATCCCCTACATGAGGCGTCAGGGCAAGGGCTCGATCATCAACACCGCGTCGTTCGTGGCGCGGATGGGCGCGGCCACGTCCCAGATCTCGTACACGGCGTCCAAGGGCGGAGTCCTCGCCATGTCCCGCGAACTGGGCGTGCAGTTCGCCCGGGAGGGCATCCGCGTGAACGCGCTGTGCCCGGGCCCGGTGAACACCCCTTTGCTGCAGGAGCTGTTCGCGAAGGACCCCGAGCGGGCCGCCCGCCGCCTGGTCCACATCCCGGTCGGACGGTTCGCCGAGGCCGAGGAGATCGCCGCCGCGGTCGCCTTCCTGGCCAGCGACGACTCCGCGTTCGTGAACGCCACCGACTTCCTGGTGGACGGCGGAATCTCGGGGGCGTACGTCACGCCGCTGTAGTCGGCGTCCTACAGTGCCCGCATGAGCATGACGCCCCCGCCCGGCTGGTACCGGGATCCCAAGGCCCCGCATCTGGAGCGCTGGTGGGACGGCACGGCCTGGACCGAACACCGGCGCACACCCGAGGTGACGGCGCCGATGCCGGTCGCGGGGTCCTCCGGGCGGGCCAAGGCCGTCGCCGTCACCGCGGCGGCGGTCGTGCTCGTGGCGGCGATCGTCACGGGCGCGGTGGTGCTGGGGCAGGGGGAGGACGAGGGCGGTGCGGAGATCGAGACGGCGCCCACGTACTACACGGAGGCCCCGACGTCCCCTTCGCCCACCCCTACCCCTTCCCCGAGCGAGCCGTCCGCCGACGACCCGGCCGTCGTGACCGACGAACTCAACGGCATCACCCTGCCGTTGCTCGACGGCTGGGTCCGGCCCAAGTACGTCGCCGACGACGACGTCGTCATGACCACGGACGGCACCTACGACTGCCCCGGCGACGAGGGCCTGTGCCGCCGCGGCCTCGTGATGTCGAGGACGGTCACCGCGAACGACGAGCGGTCCCCCGAGGCCCTGGCCAAGGAGGACGTCGAGGAGGCGGCCGAGTCCGCCTACGACCGCGACACGATCGGCCGACGGCCCTACGGCGGCATGGAGTCCCACAAGGTCGTCAAGTCCGGCCCGGTCGCGGTGGCCGGGCGGGCCGGCTATTTCGTGCGCTGGCGGGTCACCACCGCCGAGGGCCCCGGTGGCTACGTCCAGTCCACGGTCTTCCCGTCCCGCGTCGGCACCGAGTCACCGGTCTGCGTCCGCTATGTCTTCGACGCGGGCCCGGACGGACCGCCCCTGACCGACATGGACCGGATCACCAAGGGCATCCGGTCCGTCGACGACCCGGACGGGGGCGGAGGAGTGGGCAGCGGCGTGGGCCCGAGCGAGGGCTAGAGGAACGTGTGGCCCTCTCCGCGGTACGTCGGCACGGTCGCCGTCACCGTGTCGCCCTCGACCAGGTGCAGTTGCTCGAAGCGCTCGCACAGTTCGCCGGCCTTGGCGTGGCGGAACCACACCTTGTCGCCGATGAGCAGGTCGTCGGCGGGGGAGCCGAGCAGCGGGGTCTGCACCTCGCCGGGGCCCTCCTGGGGGTCGTAGCGCAGGCCCTCCGGCAGGTACGGCACGGGCAGCCGGTCGGGTCCGGCGGCACCGGAGGCCGGGTAGCCGCCGCCGAGCACGGTCACGACGCCGACGCCGGGCCGCCGGACCACGGGCTGGGCGAACAGGGCCGCCGGACGTCCGCTGAACGACGTGTAGTTGTCGAAGAGCCTCGGTACGTAGAGTCCCGACCCGGCGCCGATCTCGGTGACGCAGTCCTCGGCGGCCGTGAACTGGACGCTGCCGGTGCCGCCGCCGTTCACGAACGTCAGCTCCGGCGCCACGGCCCGGAGCGCCCGCACCACGTCGGCCCGCCGCTGGGCGAGCTCCCGGCGGGCCGTGGCCTGCATCAGCCGCACGGCACGCGAGCGCAGGGGGTGTCCGGCGATGGAGTCACCGACGCCGGCGATGTGTCCCTCGTACGCCATGATCCCGACGACCTCGAAGCCCGGCCGACGGGCGACGAGCTGGGCCATGTCGGCGACCTGGGTGGGGGAGTGCAGCGGGGAACGCCGGGCACCGACCCGCACCCGGCCGCCGAGCAGTTTCAGCGAGGTGTCCAACTCCAGGCAGACCCGGACGACTTCGCGCCCTCCGTCCCGGGCGTCCTCGATGAACCGGAGCTGTGCCGGGTCGTCGATCATCACGGTGATCGCGGAGGCGAGCTTGGGGTCGCTGGTGAGCTCGGCGAACCCGGAGCGGTCGGCGGACGGGTAGGCGAGCAGGATGTCGTCGAAGCCGGAGCGGGCCAGCCACAGGGACTCGGCGAGGGTGAAGGACATGATCCCCGCGAAGCCGTCGCGGGCGAGAACGCGTTCGAGCAGGGCCCGGCAGCGCACGGACTTGCTGGCGACGCGGATGGGCTTGCCGCCCGCGCGGCGGACGAGATCGTCCGCGTTGGCGTCGAAGGCCTCCAGGTCCACGATCGCGAGAGGGGCGTCGAGATGGGCGGTGGCCCGGTCGTAACGGGCCCGGTCGGCGGCGCGCGCAGTCATGAACGAAGCCTGCCAGACAGGATTACCGCAGGGTAGGGGGACGTTCCGGGCTAAAGCCCCGGGGCTCGTGGACTGGTTCCCGCCGGGCGGGGGTCAACCCGTAGAGTGACGCGCACGCACGTGAGGACCGGGATGCCGGCCCGCCCGTGCGGGTAGATGTTGCCCGGAACACCGGGCCCGGGCGAACGAAACGGGGCCCGCGTACGACACCAGGCCCGGGCAAGAGGAAACGGGGGGCGCATGAACACGGAAGCGCAACGCGCCTCCATCCCTCCACGGCCGCCGCATCCTCCGAAGCCGCAGCGGAACCCGACGTCCACGGATGCTGCCGGCGCGGGCACGGCGACTCCCGAGACCGGCGCACGACGGACACCGAGCACGGGCACCCCGGCCGACGCCCCACCCCCACCGAAGGCCTCCGCCCGCTTCCCGGACACACCACCGCCGACGTCCCCCGAACCGCACCACGAGACCACGCCGTCGGGCGACGCGCCTCCGCGCCCGGCGTCGGGGCCGACCGCGTCCGAGGGCACGCCGCCGCACCCGAGGGCTGCCCCTGAGCGCATGCCTCTGCCCCCGACACCGAGCCCGGCCGCCTCTGACGGCACACCGCCGCGCCCGGCAACGAGCCCGACCGCCGCTGATGCAGCGCAGCGCCCCACATCGCCGTCCACAGCCCCTCCGGGCCCGACCACGCCCTCCCGCCCCCTGACGAGTCCGAACGCCGCCCCGTCCGGTTCGCCCTGCCCGGTCGACGGCCGGGTGGCGGCCGACTCGTCCGGTGCCCCCTCCCGCCCCCTGACGAGTCCGAACGCCGCCCCGTCCGGTTCGCCCTGGCCGGTCGGTGCCCGGGGAGCGGCTGATCCGTCCGGTGCCCCCTCCCGCCCCCCGACGAGTCCGAACGCCGCCCCCACCCCAGCCCCCATCCGCCGCCCCCTGCCGCACCTGATCCGCCCCATCGCCCCCGCAGAGACCCCCTCGGAGACGACCAGGCGTCTGCGTCCCATCCCCGCGGAGCACGTCGCCGAGCCCGCCCCCCGCGAGGCCCCCACGGCTCCAGCTCCCGGGCTCGCCTCCCGCGGAATCCCCGCCACCCCCGATCCGTCCCTTTCCTGGAGTGCCCCCATGACCCCCGCCGCCGGGCGGCCCGTTGTGTCGTTCGGGGAGCCTGAGGGGTATGACGGGGACGCTCGGCCGAGGGCGCTCGGTGGGCGAGGGGGGCCGCGGGTTGCCGCTGTGGCCGCCTGTCTGGTGCTGGGGCTCGGGCTCGTCGGAGGTGCTGTCACCGGGAGTTGGCTGGTCGGGGACTCGCAGGCCGCCGGGGACCGGGACAGTTTCGTCGCGGCCCGGGGGCTATGGCACAGCATCCCCGTCGATCAGCTGTTCCCGCCCAGCGTGAAGGGCCAGGGCGCAGGCCCCGGCGGTGCCGATCGCACCTGGACGCGGATCGCCGTCGCCCCGGACAGCGGCTGCAAGGACGCCTTCGACCCGCTCCTGCGCAAGGCGCTCTCCCCCGTCGGCTGCCAGCGGCTGGTCCGCGCCACCTACACCGACGCCACCCAGACCTACGTCACCACCGTCGGCCTGCTCTTCACGAAGGCCGACGCCACCGCCATGGCCACACTCGCCAAGCGGTTCACCGACGAGGGCCTGGACCGCCGTACCGACCTCATGCCCCGCCCGTACGGCCCCGGCTTCGCGAGCGACCAGCGCGCATCCTGGACCGTCTCCGTCCTCACCGACGCCCCGGTCGTCGTCTACGCCGTCTCCGGCTGGGCCGACGGCCGTACCGTCGACGAGCCGCAGAGCGCCGAGGAGGCCATGGAGACCGGCGCCACCACGGCCCCCGCCCAGGCCGGCCTCGGCCACGAGGCGAAAGGTCTCGCCGACCGCGTCGAACGCTCCCTGCGCAGGCATGTCGGCCCGTACGCCACGGAGCAGGCCTCGTGACCGCCGCCCGTATCCGCCGCACGGGCCTGCTCAGCGTCCTCCTCGCCGCCTCTCTCGCCCTCGTCCCGGCCACCGCCGCGCACGCCGACGGCATCCGCGACCAGCAGTGGGCCCTCGAAGCCATGCACACGGAGGAGGCCTGGCAGACCACCAAGGGCAAGGGCGTCACCGTCGCCGTCCTCGACACCGGCGTCGACGACGAGCACCCCGACCTCGCCGGGAACGTCCTCACCGGCAAGGACATGGTCGGCTTCGGCGCCGAGCGGGGCGACCGCGCCTGGGCCCGCCACGGCACCGCGATGGCCGGGATCATCGCGGGCCACGGCCACGGCGACGGCAACGGCGACGGCGTGCTGGGCATCGCCCCCGAGGCCAGGATCCTCCCCGTCCGCGTGATCCTTGAGGACGGCGACCCCGCCCGCGCCAAGGCCCGCACCACCCGCGGCAACGCCCTCGCCGAAGGCATCCGCTGGGCCGCCGACCACGGCGCCGACGTCATCAACCTCTCCCTGGGCGACGACTCCAAGTCCGCCCATCCCGAACCCGCCGAGGACGAGGCCGTCCAGTACGCCCTGAGGAAGGGCGCCGTCGTCGTCGCCTCGGCCGGCAACGGCGGCGAGAAGGGCGACCACATCTCCTACCCGGCCGCCTACCCGGGCGTGATCGCCGTCACCGCCGTCGACAGGTTCGGCACCCGCGCCTCCTTCTCCACCCGCAGCTGGTACGCCACGGTCAGCGCCCCCGGCGTCGACGTCGTGATCGCCGACCCCGACCGCAAGTACTACGAGGGCTGGGGCACGAGCGCCGCCGCGGCCTTCGTCTCCGGTGCCGTCGCCCTGGTCAAGGCCGCCCACCCGGGCCTGACCCCGGCCCAGATCAAGAAGCTCCTGGAGGACACGGCCCGCAACGCCCCCGCCGACGGCCGCGACGACTCCCGCGGCTACGGCTTCATCGACCCCGCCGCCGCCATCAAGAAGGCCGCCGACCTCAAGCCGGTAGGCCTGCGGGCCAAGGCATACGGCGACGAGTACTTCGGCTCGGGCCCCGAGGCCACCAAGACCGACGACGACGGAACGGGCTGGGCCGCCCCGCTGGCGGGCAGCACCGGAGGGGTGCTGCTGGTGGCGGCGGTGGTCCTGTGGCGAGGCCGCCGCGAACGCCAGGACGACTTCTAGAAGTGTCCTGAAGATCTTGCTTGGGCCGCCCCGATCGCCCAGGTTCGCCCGCAAAAGTCGATCGGGGCAATCCGGTGCAAGTCGGTCGGGTTTTCAAGATTCTCAGTGGCCTCCTAGGCCGTCGCGAACACCGACACCGCCGCCTCGGCCGCCGCCTCGACCAGCGTGACCCCCTCGGCCTTCGTCGTGTTGCCCTTCGACAGCGCGGCCACCAGGTAGTCACGCCCGTCCACCGTCACCCGGCCGATGCTGTTGATGTCCCACAGCCCGGTCGTGCTCCGCGGCAGCCACCCGTTCTTGAGCGCCCACCCGGAGCCGTCCGCCACGGCCGAGACACCCCACCGCTGATCCACGGCTATCTGCCCCATCAGCCCCTGGAGATACGTCCGCGACGCCTCACTCAGCTCCGAATCCTCCCCGAACACCTGCTGAAGCAGGGTGAGTTGATCCGCCGCCGTGGTCTGCGTCAGCCCCCACAGCATCCCGTCGCCGCCCTCGGTGGCGGTCAGTCCGAGGCGCTCGTTCGCGGCGTCCAGCCCCTTCGCCCTGCCGATCGTCTCCCACGACGCCGACGTGGAAACGTTGTCGCTGTTCTCGATCATCGCGGTGGCGTACGCCTTCTCCGCCGAGTCCAGAGCCCGCCCCTCGTCCTGCGCCTGGAGCAGCAGCGTCGCCAGGATGTCGACCTTCACGATGCTCGCCGTGTCGAAGGAGGCGTCGCCGTACGCGGCGCTCTCACCCGAGTCCACCTCCAGCACCGCGACCGAGACCTCCACGCCCTCCGCGACGGTGACCGACTCCATGGCCTCCGCCAGCAGCCCGTCGAGATCCACCGTCGGCTGTGCCACCGGTTCCACGGATGCCTCCCCGCTCGCCGCGACCACTGAGGGCGTCGCCGACGACGATACGGCGCTCTGCGCGCCCCGAGGCGAGTGCGCCTGCGCCTTCACGTACACCGTCCCCGCGGCCGTACCGTCCACGACGGCCACGGAGGCGAGGGCGGCGTAGAGCAGCGGAACACGGCGCCGACGCGCTCTGGAGGACTCCATGCCCGCGATGGTCGGGCCGGTGACTGTGGCTGCCGTTAGACGGACGTTAGATCCGGGTCAGGGAAATCTGAGATTCCCGTGAGCGGTGTCACCAGCGCGTTTCCGGGCCCGCACAAGCGCAGCAGCATCCCCCCTATAGGGTCGGTGACCGTGGCGAACAAGAACATTCCCGACTCCCCCTTCCCCGACGACGACGGCTCCGCCGACCCCCGGCTGAGCGCGGCGCTCGCGGCCTGGGCCGGGGACCGCACAGCCGTGGCCCCGGTGCTCCAGGCGCTCAAGGGCGCCCGGCTGCTCGTCCCGGTCGTGGCCGTCCTCGGCGAGGCCGAGGAGGACGAGAACGGGCTGCGCCGCGAGAAGACCAGCGACATGGCCGTACCGACACTGCGGGCCGGCGACCGCAAGGCCCTGCCCGCCTTCACGTCCACCGACGCCCTCGCCCGCTGGGACGCGACGGCCCGCCCCGTCGCCGTACCCCTGCACCAGGCCCTGGAGGCCGCCGCCCACGAGAAGGCGGACACGGTCGTGCTGGACCTGGCGGGACCGGTGCCGTTCGAACTGACCGGACCTGCGCTGCTCGCGCTCGCCGAGGGGCGTACGACGGCCGATCCGCTCGCCGATCCGGCGGTGGTGGAGGCGGTACGCGCCGCGGTGGCCGCCGAGCCCGCGGTGCTCCGCGCCCACCTCGGGCCCGGGCAGGCCGACGGCACCCTGGCCCTCGTACTGGATCCGGCCGTCGCCCCGGCCGAACCCGCCCGCGCCGTCGCCGAGCGCATCGCCGCCGACGACACACTGAGGGCCCGCCTGGTGCGCGGCCTCGACCTGGTGCTGCTGCCGGCCGAGGCGACGCCACCGGGCGAGCCCCTGTACGTACGGTGATCGACTAGCCGTAGACCGGGCCCGTGTACTTCTCGCCCGGCCCCTGGCCCGGCTCGTCCGGGACCAGCGAGGCCTCGCGGAACGCCAGCTGGAGCGACTTCAGGCCGTCCTTGAGCGGGGCCGCGTGGAAGGAGCTGATCTCGGTCGTGCTCGCGTCGAGCAGACCGGCGAGGGCGGTCACCAGCTTGCGGGCCTCGTCCAGGTCCTTGTACTTGTCGCCCTCCTCGGTCAGACCGAGCTTCACGGCGGCGGCGCTCATCAGGTTCACGGCGACCGTCACGATCACCTCGACGGCGGGGACCTCGGCGATGTCGCGGGTCATCTCGTCGAAGTCGGGCGTCTCGGGGCTGTCCGAGGGGGAGGTGTCACTCATGACGCCCACGATAGGTGTACGGGGTGGCCGGCACCGACACTGCCTCGGTTAGCCCCGACCGACGGGAGCTGCTAACCTTTAGTGACGACCGGCCGAACACGCATGTGTCCGGCCCACAAGTGGAGGCTCCGAACTCCCACCTGACCGCCCTCCGGGACGGCGGGTCACCGGTCAGGCGGCCACCACCGTTCCGTACGGACGGTGGAGTCGCCCGAGATTGCGCCCCGCGGTTGACCGCGGCGGTGTTCCGGCATTCAAGGAGCCCCGCCTGTGTCCCGTCCGGGGCATTTTTCATGCGCCGCGATGGTTGGTCCTATGTCAAACAGACATACGCGGCTGTCCGCCAGACCGCCGTGTGGTGCTAACCGAGGAGGATCCATCAGCGCCGAGCCCCGCATCAACGACCGGATTCGCGTTCCCGAGGTGCGACTTGTCGGTCCCAGTGGCGAGCAGGTGGGCATTGTCCCGCTGGCCAAGGCACTGGAGCTTGCGCAGGAGTACGACCTGGACCTGGTCGAGGTCGCGGCGAACGCCCGTCCGCCCGTGTGCAAGCTCATGGACTACGGGAAGTTCAAGTACGAGTCGGCCATGAAGGCCCGTGAGGCGCGCAAGAACCAGGCGCACACGGTCATCAAGGAGATGAAGCTCCGGCCGAAGATCGACCCGCACGACTATGACACCAAGAAGGGTCACGTCGTCCGGTTCCTCAAGCAGGGCGACAAGGTCAAGATCACGATCATGTTCCGTGGTCGCGAGCAGTCCCGGCCGGAACTCGGCTACCGACTGCTGCAGCGTCTCGCGGAGGATGTCCAGGACCTCGGTTTCGTGGAGTCGAACCCGAAGCAGGACGGCCGAAACATGATCATGGTTCTCGGTCCGCACAAGAAGAAGACCGAGGCGATGGCCGAGGCCCGCCAGGCGCAGGAAGCCCGCAAGGCAGAAGCGAAGGCCAACCCCGGCAAGTCGCAGAACGCCGCGGAGACCGACGACGCCGAGGCCCCTGCTGAGGCTTCCGCCGAGGCGTGATCCCGGGGGACGCGAGTCCCCAGGGTGTAACCGAAACTGAACGACGCTCCACCGTGCCCGGTTTCACGACCGGGCACCGGAGCGCCACCGACGAGGAGAGAACGGCGCTATGCCGAAGAACAAGTCGCACAGCGGTGCCAGCAAGCGCTTCAAGGTCACCGGCTCCGGCAAGGTGCTCCGTGAGCGCGCCGGCAAGCGCCACCTGCTTGAGCACAAGTCGTCGCGCCTGACGCGCCGCCTCACCGGCAACGCCGAGATGGCCCCGGGCGACGCCAAGAAGATCAAGAAGCTTCTCGGCAAGTGACGCATCGGCGCCTGATCCTCTGATCAGTCCGCGCCGTACGTCAGGACCGGGACCCAATCGAATTCGGGCCGTGTGAGGACACCCACGGCCCCGCTACAAGGAGTCAACAAGTGGCACGCGTCAAGCGGGCAGTCAACGCCCACAAGAAGCGCCGGGCGATCCTGGAGCAGGCCTCCGGCTACCGCGGTCAGCGTTCGCGCCTGTACCGCAAGGCCAAGGAGCAGGTCACCCACTCGCTGGTCTACAACTACAACGACCGCAAGAAGCGCAAGGGTGACTTCCGCCAGCTGTGGATCCAGCGCATCAACGCCGCTGCCCGCGCCAACGGCATCACGTACAACCGCTTCATCCAGGGCCTGAAGGCCGCCAACGTCGAGGTCGACCGCAAGATCCTCGCCGAGCTGGCCGTCAATGACCCGAACGCGTTCGCCGCGCTCGTCGAGGTCGCGCAGAAGGCCCTGCCGAGCGACGTCAACGCTCCGAAGGCGGCCTGACGCAGGCGCTGGCTTGAGCCGACGTGACTGAACGGACCCGTGGGTTTCTGCCTGCGGGTCCGTTGCCTTGCCAATGGACCGCAGTTGCCGAAAGTGATGAGCATGCCCCCCATCGCCCCTGAGCTGATCTCCCCCCGTTCCCCCCGTGTCTCCGCCGCCCGGCGGCTGGCCAAGCGGAACTTCCGGGGCAAGGAGCGGCTGTTTCTTGCCGAGGGGCCGCAGGCGGTGCGAGAGGCGGCCGGGCATGACGACACGCTGGTCGAACTGTTCGCCACGGTCGAGGCCGCCGAGCGGTACGCCGACATCATCGGTGAGGCCCGGGACGCCGGTGCCCGTGTCCACCTCGCCTCCGACGAGGTCATCGCCGACATCTCCACCACCGTCACGCCGCAGGGCCTCGTCGGGATCTGCCGGTTTCTCGACACCCCCTTCGACGAGATCCTCGCCGCCCGGCCCCGGCTCGTCGCCGTGCTCGCCCATGTGCGCGACCCCGGGAACGCGGGGACCGTGCTGCGGTGCGCCGACGCCGCCGGCGCCGAGGCCGTCGTACTGACCGACGCCTCCGTCGATCTCTACAACCCCAAGGCCGTACGTGCCTCCGTGGGCTCGCTGTTCCATCTGCCCGTCGCGGTCGGGGTGCCCGTCGAGCGGGCCGTGGCCGGGCTCAAGGACGCCGGTGTGCGCATCCTCGCCGCCGACGGCGCAGGTGACGACGATCTCGACGACGAGCTCGACAAGGGGACCATGGGCGGGCCGACCGCCTGGGTGTTCGGGAACGAGGCCTGGGGGCTCCCGGAGGAGACCCGCGCGCTCGCGGACGCCGTCGTGCGCGTTCCGATCCACGGGAAGGCCGAGAGCCTGAACCTCGCCACCGCCGCGGCCGTATGTCTCTATGCGTCGGCCCGTGCACAGCGCGCCTCCGGAGGGTGCCGCTCCGTCACCGAGAGCTAGTAAGGTGACCAGCTCGGGGCCCCTCAGCCGTCTGAGAGGTGGGGAACGGGGATGAGTGTCGGCACGAGCAGCGCACCGGGAGCACGGGACGTGAGTCGCCCGCCCGCGCCCCGGTACGGCGACCTCGCCGAACTCGGCATCACCCCGGACGACCTCCCCGACGGCCTCGTGGTCGCCGACGAACACGGACATGTCGTCTGCTTCAACGCCGCCGCCGAGCGCATCACCGCCGTCTCCGCCGCAGAGGCCTTCGGGCAACGGCTGGAGAAGGCCCTGCCGTTGGAGGATCTGGACGGCCGGCGCTGGTGGCAGCTGACCGATCCCTACGGCGGACTCGCCATCCGGGTGCGGCAGCCCGAGCGGAATCTGCTGCTGCCGGGCGGCCGGGAGGTCCTCGTCTCCGTGCAGTACGTGCGCACCGAGCCCACCGGTCCCGTCCGCCGGGTCGTCGTCTCCCTCCGTGACACCGAGGCCCGCCGCCGCACCGAGCGCAGCCACGCCGAGCTGATCGCCACGGTCGCCCATGAACTGCGCTCGCCGCTGACCTCCGTGAAGGGCTTCACCGCGACCCTGCTCGCCAAGTGGGAGAGGTTCACCGACGACCAGAAGCGGCTGATGCTGGAGACCGTCGACGCCGACGCCGACCGCGTCACCCGGCTCATCGCCGAGCTGCTGGACATCTCGCGGATCGACTCCGGGAGGCTGGAGGTGCGCCGCCAGCCCGTCGACATCGGCGCCGCCGTCGGACGGCACATCCAGGCCTATGTCGCCGCCGGACAGCCCGCCGACCGCTTCATGCTGCGCCTTCAGCAGCCGCTGCCCGACCTGTGGGCCGACCCCGACAAGATCGACCAGGTGCTCAGCAACCTGCTGGAAAATGCGGTGCGGCACGGCGAGGGAACCGTCACGATTGACGTCACGCCCACGGCGTCACCCCGCGAGGGGGAGGGCGCCGGTACGTCGGTCACGGTGAGCGACGAGGGGTCCGGCATCCCGGAGGAGTCCATGAACCGCGTCTTCACCCGCTTCTGGCGGGGCAGCAAGCGCGGTGGCACCGGCCTCGGGCTCTACATCGTCAAGGGCATCGTCGAGGCCCACGGCGGCACCATCACGGTCGGCCGTGCCCAAGGCGGCGGCGCCGAGTTCCGATTTACGTTGCCCGTGGCCGCACCGGCGTTTGAATTCGATCTGCCGCGTAGCGTCAAATAGGGCGGTGGTGGGCGACGGGCGGGCCTGACGGCCGCGGGCGCATTCGTATACCTCCACCCCGTTAGACTCGGCCTTTGGCACCTTTGTGTCCCGGAGACGGCCGTCGGAGTCGGTGACGGGGACCTTCAGCCAGCCAATCGGAAGCACGGGAAGAGATGTCGGCACCGAATAAGTCGTACGACCCTGTAGAGGTCGAGGCCTTGAAACCGGAAGAGATCGAGCGCATGCGGGACGAGGCGCTCGCCGCCTTCGCCGCCGCGGACTCCCTCGACGCGCTCCAGGAGGCCAAGGTCGCCCACACCGGCGGCACCTCCCCGCTGGCTCTCGCCAACCGCGAGATCGGCGCCCTGCCCCCGCACGCCAAGGCCGCCGCCGGAAAGCTCGTCGGCCAGGCCCGCGGCGCCGTCAACAAGGCGCTGGCCACCCGCCAGGCGGAGCTGGAGGCCGAGCGCGACGCCCGGGTGCTGGTCGAGGAGGCGGTGGATGTCACGCTGCCCTACGACCGCGTACCGGCCGGCGCCCGCCACCCGCTGACCACACTCTCGGAGCGCATCGAGGACATCTTCGTGGCCATGGGCTACGAGGTCGCCGAGGGCCCCCAGGTCGAGGCGGAGTGGTTCAACTTCGACGCCCTCAACATCGGCCCGGACCACCCGGCCCGCGGCGAGGCGGACACCTTCTTCGTCGAGGGCCCGCAGGGCGGCACCGAGTCCGGTGTCGTGCTGCGCACCCACACCTCGCCGGTGCAGATCCGTTCACTGCTCGACCGCGAGCTGCCGGTGTACGTGATCTGCCCGGGCCGCGTGTACCGCACGGACGAGCTGGACGCCACCCACACGCCGGTCTTCCACCAGGTCGAGCTGCTCGCCGTCGATGAGGGCCTCACCATGGCGGACCTCAAGGGCACCCTGGACCACATGGTCCAGTCCCTGTTCGGCGAAGGCATGAAGACCCGGCTGCGGCCGAACTTCTTCCCGTTCACCGAGCCGTCCGCCGAGATGGACATGGTGTGCTACGTCTGCCGCGGCGAGTCCGTCGGCAACCCCGACCGGCCCTGCCGTACCTGCTCCAGCGAGGGCTGGATCGAGCTCGGCGGCTGCGGCATGGTCAACCCGCGGGTGCTCACCGCCTGCGGCGTCGACCCGGAGAAGTACAGCGGCTTCGCCTTCGGGTTCGGCATCGAGCGGATGCTGATGTTCCGCCACAACGTCGAGGACATGCGAGACATGGTCGAGGGTGACGTCCGGTTCACCCGGCCGTTCGGGATGGAGATCTGATGCGGGTCCCGCTTTCTTGGCTGCGGGAGTACGTCGACCTGCCGGCGACGGAGACCGGGCGCGACGTCCAGGCCAAGCTCATCTCGGCCGGGCTTGAGGTCGAGACCGTCGAGCAGCTCGGCGACGGCCTCAAGGGCCCCCTGGTCGTCGGCCAGGTGCTGACCATCGAGGAGCTGACGGAGTTCAAGAAGCCGATCCGCTTCTGCACCGTCGACGTCGGCCAGGCCAACGGCACCGGTGAGCCCCAGGAGATCGTCTGCGGCGCCCGGAACTTCCAGGTCGGCGACAAGGTCGTGGTCGTGCTCCCCGGCGCCGAGCTGCCCGGCGGCTTCGCGATCTCCGCGCGCAAGACCTACGGCCGTACCTCGCACGGCATGATCTGCTCCAGCGACGAGCTGGGCATGGGCGACGACGGCACCAAGGGCATCATCGTGCTGCCCCCGGAGACCGAGGTCGGCAAGGACGCCATCGAGCTCCTCGAACTGGTCGACGAGGTCCTGGACATCGCCGTCACCGCCAACCGCGGCGACTGTCTGTCCATCCGCGGCGTGGCCCGCGAGACCGCCATCGCCTACGGTCTGCCGCTGCGTGACCCGGCGCTGCTCGACGTCCCGGCCCCGAACGCGTTCGGCTACCCGGTGCAGGTCTCCGAGCCCATGGGCTGCGACCGCTTCACCGCGCGTACCGTCACCGGTCTGAGCCCCGAGGCGCGCTCCCCGATCTGGCTCAAGCGCCGGCTGCAGAAGGTCGGCATGCGGCCGATCTCGCTCGCCGTCGACGTCACCAACTACGTGATGATGGAACTCGGCCAGCCGCTGCACGCCTACGACCGGGGCCTGGTCCAGGGCACCATCGGCGTCCGCCGCGCGGCCGAGGGCGAGAAGATCGTCACCCTCGACGGCACCGAGCGGAAGCTGCACGCCGAGGACCTGGTGATCACCGACGACCGCGGCCCGATCGGCCTCGCGGGTGTCATGGGCGGCGCCAACACCGAGATCGCCGACCACGACGACGTCGAGAACGCTTCGACCGACGTGGTCATCGAGGCCGCGCACTTCGACGCCGTGTCGATCGCGCGCACCGCCCGCCGGCACAAGCTGTCCTCCGAGGCGTCCCGCCGATTCGAGCGCGGTGTCGACCCCATGGCCGCCGCCGCGGCCGCCCAGCGCACCGTCGACCTGCTGGTGCTGCTCGCGGGCGGCACAGCCGAGGCCGGCGTCACCGAGGTCATCGCGCCGTCCGCGCCGCACACCATCACGGTCCCGGCCGACCACCCGGACAAGGTCGCGGGCGTCGACTACGGCCGCGAGACCGTGGTACGCCGCCTCCAGCAGGTCGGCTGCGATGTGTACGGGCAGGACGAGCTGATCGTCACCGTTCCGTCCTGGCGGCCCGACCTGCTGGAGCAGAACGACCTCGCCGAGGAGGTCATCCGGCTCGAGGGCTACGAGAACCTGCCCTCCACGCTGCCCAAGCCGCCGTCCGGCCGTGGCCTGACCCACCGTCAGCGGCTGCACCGCCGCGTCGGCCGCGCCCTGGCCGGTGCCGGGTACGTCGAGGCGCCGAACTACCCGTTCATCGGGGAGCAGGTCTTCGACCAGCTCGGCCTCGACGCCGACGACCCGGCCCGCCGGGTCGTGAAGCTGACCAACCCGCTCAACGACGAGGAGCCCGCGCTCCGTACGTCGCTGCTGCCGGGCCTGCTCGGCGCGCTGCGGCGCAACGACGGACGGGGCTCGCACGACCTGGCCCTGTTCGAGACGGGCCTGGTCTTCCTCCCGCGTGAGGAGCAGCGGGCCGCCGTCCACCTGCCCGTGGACCGGCGTCCCACCGACGAGGAGATCGCCGCGCTCAACTCCGTACTGCCGGAGCAGCCGCGCCATGTCGCCGTCGTCCTCGCGGGCGCCCGCGAGCAGGCCGGCTGGTGGGGCGCCGGCCGTCCCGCCGGGTGGGCCGACGCGGTGCAGGCCGCGCGGACCGTCGCCGCCGAGACGGGCGCCGAGCTGATCGTGCGGCCCGGGCAGTACGGGCCGTGGCATCCGGGCCGGTGCGCCGAGCTGGTCGTCGCCGTCGACGGTGCCGAGCGGGTCGTGGGCCACGCCGGTGAGCTGCACCCGCGGGTGCTCAAGGCGCTGGGTCTGCCCGCGCGCACCTGCGCGATGGAGCTGGACCTGGACGCGCTGGAGCAGGTGGGCGACGGTACGCCGCAGGCGCCGAGCATCTCCTCGTTCCCGGTCGCCACGCAGGATGTCGCCCTCGTGGTCGACAAGTTCGTGCCGCACGCCGATGTGGAGGCCGCGCTGCGCGAGGGCGCGGGTTCCCTGCTGGAGGCCATCCGGCTGTTCGACGTGTACGAGAACGCTGAGCAGCTGGGTGACGGGAAGAAGTCGCTGGCCTATGCGCTGCGGTTCCGTGCGGCGGATCGGACGCTGACCGTGGATGAGGCTTCGGCCGCTCGGGATGCGGCGGTTGCCCTTGCGGGCGAGCGGACCGGGGCGGTGCTGCGGGGCTAGGGGGTGTTTTGAAAGTCCTGTGCGGTGCCCGCGGTGTTCGGTGCGTGCCCTCGGCGTGCCGGACGAAGGCCCTCGTACTGGACGTACTTGGGTCTTTGGCCGGTGCGGCGAGGGTGCGTGCCGGGCGCCGTGGGTGCTGTGCGGGACTTTCAAAACACCCCCTAGTGCGCCCAAGGGGTGGGGGACTCCTGTCGTTCGGCGGCTGCGGGCGGGTCTCTTGTGGCTGGTCGCGCGGTTCCCCGCGCCCCTGGGTGTGAGGGCTTCGCCCCACACCCCTCACAGTCACCTCACTCATTTGAGTGAGGTTTCTGGGCGAACTGGTCCTTCCGGGCCATGCGGTCGACAGAATCGGACCGGCCTTTCGGGGTCGGTCCGATTCTGCGTTGACAGGGCCTACATGGGGGGCCATCGGCATGATCCGCATCAAGGGTGTGTTTCCCCGCCGCCTGCTCGCGCTGGGGCTGCCCACCGCCTGGGGCGCGATGGCGATCACCTACAAGCTCACCTGCCCGCTCGCCCAGCAGGACGGCATCGGGGCGCGCGTGGTCACCAGTGCCGTGTTCTTCGCGGTCGGCACCGGCCTGATACTCCACGTCCGCCAGGCCCTCCTGCGTGAGCTGCGGCAGATCCGCCGGGTCGCCGGAGTCGCGCAGAGCGTGCTGCTGCGGCCGCTGCCGCCGCGTATCGACGGACTGAACATCGCCGCCGCCCAGCTCTCCGCCGACCGCGGCGCCAGTGTCGGCGGGGACCTGTACGAGGTCATCGCCACCGAGCACGGGGTACGCGTGGTGATGGGCGACGTCCGAGGGCATGGCATCGCCGCCGTCGGTACGGCCGCGGCCCTGCTCGGCAGCTTCCGCGAGGCGGTCCATGACGAGCCCGACCTGGACCGCGTGCTGCGTCGCCTGGAGCGTGCCTTTGACCGGCACCTGCGTACGCGGTCCCGTGACGACCACCCCGCTGCGGAGGAGTTCGCGACCGTCCTGCTGCTGGAGATCGGCGAGGACGGCGATGTCCGGGTCCTCAACTGCGGCCACCCATGGCCGTATTTGATCAGCGGTACGAGGGTCGAGCCGCTGGTCCGGGCGGAGCCACTGCCGCCGCTGGGCCCCTTCCCACTGCCTTCGGAACTGGCGGCCGTTCCCTGCGGGCCCCTGCTCCCCGGCGAGGCCCTGGCCCTGTACACGGATGGTGTGGAAGACGCACGCGACGCACGTGGCCGGTTCTTTTCGCTGAGGGCGGCTCTGGTGGGTGCGGTTCACACTCAGCCGTGTACTCCGCAGCTCATCCTGCGCACCGTCTTCAGAGCGTTGATGCGCCATGCGGGAGGCACACCGGCCGACGACATCGCGTTGCTGATCGTGCGGAACGATCGGACACACCTTTCAGGGGCGCGAGGCCGTGACATAGGTGGCTCCGCCACCGGGGCGCGACCAGCCACATCAAACCCGCAGCCGACAACGCACTCTTAGCGCACCGGCGTTCAGTCACCCAGCAAGCGCAGCGCCGGCGCGGCCGTCCGCCCCGCCACGGAGTGTCGGGCAGGCAGCTGGGCGGACGGCGCGGATGCGGGCCGCCGCACTGTACGAGGGGGAGCCGGCGGCCCGGCCGGCCTCTTGCGAGGCAATTCAGTCAACCGGGTGGAAACTCTCCGCGACAGTGCGCACACAGCCCGGATTCGAGCACTCCGTTCACACCCCGTGTGAAGACGGAACCACTACTCTGACGGACACCGAGCCACCCGGGGGGCATATATGCAGCCCAACACTCTGCTCGACGCGATCCTGGACGAGGCGGGGATCTCGCACGCGGGTCTTGCGGCACACGTGAACCAGGCCGGACGGGCGCGCGGGCTCGCGCTCAGATACGAACACACCGCCGTGGCACGGTGGTTGAAGGGCCAGCGGCCGCGCGGTCAAGTCCCCGACCTGATCTGCGAGGTGCTGGCGGGACGGCTCCAACGGCCCGTCACCCTCGACGACATCGGTCTCGGCGTACCCGGCGAACCCTCCGCCCCGCACGGCACCTCGCTGTCCGGCTTCGTCGAGCGGGCCACCGCCCTGTGGCGCTCCGACGAACAGCAGCGCCCGCACATCCTCGGCGCGCCCGCCGTCACCGGCACCCCCGCCGTGATGCCGGTGTGGGAGTGGGAGAACCCGCCCGAGGACGTCGACGTCTCGCGGGGCGGCCGGCACCGGGTCACGCCCGCCGACATCGAGATGCTGCGGGCCGCCCGCACCCACTACGAGCAGATGTACCGCAAGGCCGGTGGCATAGCGACCCGCACCCGGATCGTCGGCTTCCTCAACGCCGAGGCCGCCCCGCTGCTGCGCGGCAGCTACACCGACGCCACGGGCCGCCAACTCCACCGCGCCACCGGCGGCTTGGTGGCCATCGCCGGGATCTGCGCCTACGACTCCGACGCGCACGGCCTGGCCCAGCGCTACTTCCACCAGGCGCTGCGGCTCGCCAAGGCCAGCGGCGACCGGGGACTCGGCGCCTATGTGATCGCCCTGCTGGTCAACCAGGCCCTGTTCATGCGGGAGTTCCGCCAGGCCGTCGCCTTCGCGGAGGCCGCGCTGCGCGCCGCGGGCCGGCACATCACCCCGGCGCTCGCCTCCGACCTGTACGCGATGCAGGCGAAGGCGTACGCGCACCTCGGCGACGGCACGAGTGCCCTGTCCTGCATCCGGCGTGCCGAGCAGGCCGCCGAGCGCATCCGGCGCGGATACGAACCCGATGAAACGGGCTATGTCCAGCCGGGACTTGTCAACGTCCAGGTGGCGGAGGCGCTGCTGAGCCTGGGCGAGCTGGCGGCGGCCGGGGAGCACGCGGCCGCAGCCGTGGACAATCCCGCCCATGACCGGGGCCGGGTGCACCGGCTCGCCATGCTCAGCACGATCGAACTGCGTCAGGGTCACGCCGACAAGGCGGTGGCCACCGCCGTGCAGATGGCCGAACAGGCCAGGGGAATGGAGTCCCAGCGGCTGCGCGACAGACTCCGGGCGGTACGCGAGTATCTGGTGCGCAGCGGCTGTGCGGGCACCACCGAGGCCGCGGAACTCATCGACGGCGCACTACGCGTACCGCTGTAGGCCGGTGCTCGACCACCGACAGCTCATAGTCCCTGCTGCGATATTGCCACTTACTCGACGGAAGGTGGCAGAACCGTGCAGTGGACGAAGCAGAACGAACGAACTGTGTACTCAAATCGCTGGTTCAGCGTCAATCTCGCGGACGTCGGGCTGCCGGACGGCCGGCACCTCGACCACTTCCTGATACGGCTGCGGCCGGTCGCCGTGGCCACGGTGGTCAACGAGGCCAACGAGGTCCTGCTGCTGTGGCGCCACCGGTTCATCACCGACAGCTGGGGGTGGGAACTCGCGGCCGGAGTGGTCGAGGACGGCGAGGACATCGCCGTAGCCGCCGCCAGGGAACTGGAGGAGGAGACCGGCTGGCGGCCGGGACCCCTGCACCACCTCATGAGCGTGGAGCCGTCCAACGGACTGACCGACGCCCGGCACCACATCTACTGGGCCGACGAGGGTGAGTACGTCGGACATCCCGTGGACGACTTCGAGTCGGACCGCCGGGAATGGGTCCCCCTCAAGCTCGTCCCCGACATGGTCGCCCATGGGGAGGTCCCGGCCGCCAACATGGCGGCCGCGTTACTCCTGCTGCACCACCTCAGGCTCGGGCAGGACGCCTAACGCCCCAGCGCCTGCCAGATCGCCACGACCAGGGCGCCCACGGCCGTGACGGCCGCGATCGACGGCAGCGGCCAGCGAGCGTGCTCCAGGGTGACCATCCGCGTGTTCAACTCGTCCAGTTCCTTGGCGGTCTCCTCGGTGCGATGGGTGATCAGTGCCAGTCCGCCCTCGACGCGGGCGTATGCCACGTCGAGTCGGCGTCGTAACTCTGCGAGTTCTCCTTGGACGACGGATTGCTCGGGATCGGCGGTCACGAACCGCTCCTTTCCGTAGTCGTTTCACATCCCTTGCATACGCATCAGGAGTCAACTCCCCTGGTGGACACGTGGGGAGCGTGTGCGGGGGGCATATGCGTGCCCGGAGTGCACACGGTGTGTGAATGCCGCGGGCCCGGCACTCGCGGGAGTGCCGGGCCCTTTCAAGCCACCGTGCGTAATCAGCCGTAGGTGTAGAAACCAGAGCCGGACTTCCGGCCGAGGCGGCCGGCGTCGACCATGCGCTGGAGCAGCGGGGGAGCGGCGTACAGGGGCTCCTTGTACTCCTCGTACATCGAGTACGCGACCGAGGCGACGGTGTCCAGGCCGATCAGGTCGGACAGCTTCAGCGGGCCCATCGGGTGGGCGCAGCCGAGCTCCATGCCGTTGTCGATGTCCTCGCGGCTGGCGATGCCCGACTCGAACATCCGGATCGCGGAGAGCAGATAGGGGATCAGCAGCGCGTTCACCACGAAGCCGGAGCGGTCCTGGGCGCGGATGGCGTGCTTGCCGAGCAGCTTCTCGGCGAAGCCCTGGGCGCGGCTGAGCGTGCCCTCGGAGGTGGTGAGCGCCGGGATCAGCTCGACCAGCTTCTGCACCGGGGCCGGGTTGAAGAAGTGGATGCCGATGACATGGTCGGGCCGAGAGGTGGCGACCGCGAGCTTCACCAGCGGGATGGAGGACGTGTTGGAGGCCAGGATGGCGTCCGGCCGGGTCACGACCTGGTCCAGCACCTGGAAGATCTCGGTCTTGACCTGCTCGTTCTCCACGACGGCCTCGATCACCAGATCGCGGTCCGCGAACTCGCCGAGGTCGGTGGTGAAGCCGAGCCGCGCCTGCGTCGCCGCCAGCTCGTCCTCGCTGATCTTGCCGCGCTCGGCAGCCTTGGCCAGGGAGTTGAACAGCCGGGTACGGCCGATCTCCAGGGCCTCGCCGGTGGTCTCGGCGACCTTCACGTCCAGGCCGGCCCGGGCGCACACCTCGGCGATGCCGGCTCCCATCTGGCCGCAGCCCACCACTCCGACGCGCGCGATGTCTCCCGCGGGGTACGTCACATCGTCCCTTTCGCTGATCTTCGGCTGGGGGCAGGTCCGCCGTTGTCTCCGGGGCCTGCTCCGTTCGTGCACGTTACTCCCAAGTATCGATGATCGATCGTCGGGGTCGGGCATCCTGGGCGCGGAGACGGTCCGTGACGGTGCGGGTCCGCAGTGCTATTGGGGGTGCGGAGGATGGGCCGAGTCACGCGCAGGGCCTTCGCACTGGCCGCGCTGGCGACCCTCTCGACGGCATCGGGGGCGTCGGCCGCGCCGAGGTGGCGGCATCTGGCCGGCGAGATGCGGGGTATGTGGCTGGCGACGGTGGACAACCGGGACTGGCCCTCCCGGCCGGGCCTGAGCGCGGCGGCGCAGCGCGCCGAGCTGATCGCCCACCTCGACACGGCGGTACGGCGCCGGCTGAACACGGTGATCTTCCAGGTGCGGCCCACGGCCGATGCCCTGTGGCCCTCGCCGTACGAACCCTGGTCGGTCGTGCTGACCGGGACACAGGGCAAGGCCCCCGGCTGGGATCCGCTCGGCACGGCCGTACGCGAGGCGCACGCCCGCGGGCTGGAGCTGCACGCCTGGTTCAACCCGTACCGGATCGCCAAGCACACGAACCTGACCAGCCTCGTCGCCTCACACCCGGCCCGCAAGCACCCCGACTGGGTGGTGCGCTACGGCGGGCAGCTCTACTACAACCCCGGGCTGCCCGAGGTCCGCGCCTTCGTGCAGGACGCGATGATGGACGCGGTCCGCAAGTACCCCGTGGACGGCGTGCACTTCGACGACTACTTCTATCCGTACCCGCTGGCGGGCCAGACCTTCGACGACGATGTCGCCTACGACCGCCACGGCGGAGGCTTCTCCGGCCGTGCTGCCTGGCGGCGTCACAACATCGACCGGCTGGTCGAGGAGACGGCGGCCCGGGTCCAGGAGGTCCGGCCGGGGACGCGGTTCGGGATCAGCCCCTTCGGGGTGTGGCGCAACGCCGGCACCGACCCGCTCGGCAGCGACACCCGGGCGCTCCAGGCGTACGACGATCTGTACGCGGACAGCCGGAAATGGGTCCGGAAGAACTGGGTCGACTACATCTGCCCGCAGCTGTACTGGCACATCGGCTTCGCCGCCGCCGACTACGCCGTGCTGCTGCCCTGGTGGGCCAAGACGGTCCGGGGCACCGCGACGAAGCTCTACGTCGGCGAGGCGCTGTACCGCGCCGGCGACCCGGCGCAGGGCGCCGCCTGGCAGGACCCGGCCGAGCTGTCCCGGCATCTCACGCTGGCGCGCGAGCATCAGGAAGTGGCCGGGCATGTCTTCTTCGCCGCCCGGGAGGTGGCGGCGGATCCGATCGGGGCGATGGCGCGGGTGGTCGCCGACCACTACCGGCAGCCGGCGATGCCCCCGCGCTGATCTACCTCGGGGTGATGTCCTTGTGGCGGATCTCGGTGTCGGGGCCGGGGGAGCACAGGCCCTCGTGCCCGTCCTCGAAGCGGACGCGGTACGGCGGATTGCCCTCCTGGCCCAGTACTTCGACGATCTCGCCGACCTTGTCGTGCTGTCCGACCACCCTGCCGTGCTGGACAAGCTGGTCGCCCACGGTTGCACGCATCTGGGAGCCTCCTCAGCAAGTGCGGGAGCAGCGGTCCGTGGCCTTGAGTCTACGGCCCGGGGCGGCGGTGGGAAGTGGGTCGTACAACCCACTCAGCCACGCGCCCGCTGGGTGACGGCGATGCAGACGAGCACCGCCGCGGCCGTCAGCGGGGCGGCCACTGTCAGATGCTCGCCCAGCAGCAGCACCGACCACACCAGTGTGAGCAGCGGCTGGGCCAACTGCAACTGGCTGGCCTTCGGGACCCCGATGACCGCCATGCCCCGGTACCAGATGACAAGACCGAGGAACTGGGAGCCGGCCGAGACCCACAGCAGCCCGGTCACGCTGTGCGCGGTGAGCTGGACGGGTTCCAGGGTCAGGGCGAGCGCGGCGGCGGGCACGGACACCGGCAGACACAGCAGCAGCGCCCAGCCGACGACCTGCCAGCCCGGCATGACCCGGGCCAGCCGGCCGCCCTCGGTGTAACCGGCCGCGCACACCAGCAGGGCCCCGAACAGATACAGATCGGCGGTGGTGAGGGAGCCGCCGCTCTGCTGCACGGTGAAGGCCACCACAGCGGCCGCCCCGGCCAGTGCCGCCGTCCAGAAGGTGCGCGAGGGGCGGGTGCCCATGCGGAGGGCGGAGAGCAGGGCGGTGGTGAGCGGGAGCAGGCCGACCACGACCGCCGCGTGGGCTGTGGTGGACGTCTGGAGCGCGAGCGTGGTCAGCAGGGGGAAGCCGACGACGACTCCGGCCGCGACGACGGCGAGCCCCGCCCAGTGCCTGCGGTCCGGCAGCGGCACCCGCAGTGCCAGCAGACAGCCACCGGCGAGCAGCGCGGCGAGAACACCGCGCACGGCCACCAGCGACCAGGGTCCGAAGCCCTCCAGGCCCCAGGCGGTCGCCGGGAAGGTGAGGGAGAACGCGGTCACGCCGAGCGCGGCGAGGAGGGTGCCGGTGGCGACGGTCGTGGTGCTGCCCGGAGTGTCGGCCGGGATGGTGACCGCTATCGTATTCCGTGCAGTAGCGCTACTGTGTGCTCTCATGCAAGAGCGTAGCAGTGTCGGTGAACTGGCGGATCAGCTGCGACGGGAACTCGACCGCTACTCCTACGGTGGAAAGCTCCCGTCGAGCCGGGCCCTCGTCGAGCGGTTCCGGGTGAGCCCCGTGACCGTCTCGCGTGCGCTCGCGCACCTGGCCGCCGAGGGGCTGGTGGTGACCCGGCCCGGCGCCGGAGCATTCCGCGCCCGGCCGCGCGCCGAGGCGGCCCCCGCCGGCGACACCTCCTGGCAGGAGGTCTCCCTCAGCGCGGACGGCGCCGCCGACCTCGTACCGCGCTCGGTGGACGCCTCCGGCGTCCTGGTCTCGCTCGCCGCCCCGCCGCCCGGCGTGATCGAGTTCAACGGCGGCTATCTGCACCCCTCCCTCCAGCCGGAGCGGGCCATGGCGGCGGCGCTCTCCCGGGCCGGGCGCCGGCCCGGTGCCTGGGGCAGGCCGCCCATGGAGGGGCTGCCGGAACTGCGTGAGTGGTTCGCGCGCAGCATCGGCGGAGCGGTCACGGCGGCCGAGGTGCTGGTCACCTCCGGCGGCCAGTCCGCGCTGACCACGGCCCTGCGCGCGCTGGCACCGCCCGGCGCGCCCGTGCTGGTGGAGTCGCCCACCTACCCGGGGATGCTGGCCATCGCCCGGGCGGCGGGACTGCGTCCCGTGCCGGTCCCGGTCGACCCGGACGGGGTGCGCCCCGCCCTCCTCGCCGACGCGTTCCGGGCCACCGGCGCCCGGGTCTTCGTCTGCCAGCCGCTCTTCCAGAACCCGACCGGCGCCGTGCTCGCCCCCGGCCGCCGCGCCGAGGTGCTGAGCATCGCCCGCGAGGCCGGTGCCTTCGTGATCGAGGACGACTTCGTACGACGGCTGGTGCACGAGGACGCCGGGCCGCTGCCGCGTCCGCTGGCCGCCGACGATCCCGACGGGGTCGTCGTGCACGTCGGCTCCCTGACCAAGGCGACATCGCCGAGCTTCCGGGTGAGCGCCCTGGCCGCCCGTGGCCCGGTGCTGGAGCGGCTGCGTGCCATCCAGGTCGTCGACACCTTCTTCGTGCCCCGGCCGCTCCAGGAGGCGGCCCTGGAACTCGTCGGTTCGCCCGCCTGGCCGCGTCATCTGCGAGCGATCTCCACGGAGTTGCGACTGCGCCGGGACGCGATGACGGCCGCGCTGCTGAGCGAGCTGCCCGAACTCGCCCTGCCGCACATCCCGTCCGGCGGCTACCACCTCTGGCTGCGCCTGCCCGAGCGGACGGACGAGGCCACGCTGACCGCCGCCGCCCTGCGCGCGGGCGTCGCGATCACCCCTGGCCGCCCGTACTTCAGCGCCGAACCCCCGGCCGCCCACCTGCGGTTGAGCTTCGCGGCGGTCGCCGGGACGGGTGAGATCGCCGAAGGGGTACGGCGGTTGCGGACGGCTTGCGAGGAGGCCGGCCGGTGAAATCGGCTCGACGCCTCCTCCCGCCGCCTGCGAATCTCGGGCCCATGACCGACATGCCGCGCCTCGCCGAGGGCTACGAGATCTCCGCCGACCCCGCCCGTATCGACGCCGAGCGCGTGCACCGCTGGCTGTCCACGGACGCGTACTGGGCGCTCGAACGGTCCCGCGAGAAGCAGGACAGGGCGATCGAGGGATCGCTCAACTTCGGGGTGTACGAGGTGGTTTCGGGGGAGCAGGTGGCGTATGCCCGGGTCGTCACGGATCGCTCCACCTTTGCCTGGCTGTGCGATGTGTATGTCGATCCGTCGGTCCGCGGCAAGGGCATCGGTACGGCACTGGTCGGTGCCGTCCGTGAGGAGCTGCGGCCGTACGGGATCCGGCGGATCCTGCTCGCCACCCATGACGCGCACGGCGTCTACGAGAAGCTCGGGTTCGCTCCGCTGGAGCGGCCCGACCAGTGGATGGCGCTCCATTTCTAGCGGTTTGTCCGGCTGGTCCTGACCTTCGAGTAAGGTTTCGCACACCCTGGGTAACTCCCAGGTAACACCTCTTGACCTGCGCACTTTCGCGAATCACCATCGCGGCATGTCACTTCGGGTCACGTTCGTCGCCGCCGCGCGCAGCTCCCCGCTGCTCGCGGAGCGCTTCGAGGACGACCGTCCGCTGGACCAGGCCGGCTGGGACGAGGTGCAGCGCGTCGCCCACGATCTGGTGCCCCTGTCGGCGGCCGAGCTGCGCTACTGCTCACCCACGCCGCGCAGCCGCGCCACCGGCGACGCCCTCGGCTACGCGCCGCTGGTGCAACTCGCCCTGCGCGACTGTGACATGGGCCGCTGGCGCGGGCTGACGCTCGGCGAGGCGATGGCCCGCGAGCCCGAGGCGGTGGACGCCTGGCTCGCGGACCCGCGTGCCACCCCGCACGGCGGTGAGTCGCTGCTGTCCTTCATCACCCGGGTCGGCGGCTGGCTCGACACCCGGCCCGTGGGAGACGGCGGCCGGGTCGTCGCCGTGGCCGAACCCTCGGTGATCCGGGCCGCCCTGGTCTACGCCCTCAAGGCGCCCCCCGCGACCTACTGGAACCTCGACGTCCGCCCGCTGTCGTCGACGACGGTCACCGGCCGGGCCGGCCGCTGGAACCTCCGCTTCGACGGGATGCCGACCGAGCCTTCACGGACGTAGACCCGTGGGAAGCCCGAAGTGATCCACGATGATCCGCAGCGTGTGGGCTCCGTCCGCGTTGAGCATGTCGTGGACGGCCCATGTCCAGCCGTTCCCCTCCCCCTGGTCGAGGGGTTCGCGCGCCAGTTCGCGCGGGCCGCCGGTGAGCGCGTCGAGTGAAGTGCCCCGCGCGAAGACGACGTTCACCTCGTGGTGGCCGTAGCAGTCCTGGGTCCATGTGGTCATGCCGAGCACCTCAGAGGCGGGCGCTGACAGTGGGTTCGCGCAGATAGTCGGTGGTGAGCACCAGGTCCTTCGCGGGCCCGCGCACCCGCCACACCGTCCGCCAGCGGTCCTCGTCGAGGACGGTGAACTCGCCCCGGTAGAGGTCGGCCGCGCAGGGGTGGTCCGCGATATGACGGCCCGTGGACAGGTCAAGATCGTGGAAGGGGCGGCCGTCGGCGAAGCGGACGTCCGCGGTGCCGGGCGTACTCCCGCGCAGGAAGCGCAGCGTCCGCTCGGCGGGCCGGGCCATGCCCTGCCAGACGAAAGAACCGGACTCCTCGTGCAGCAGCCCGCCGCCCTGCAGAGGGCTGAAAACCGTCGTGCCGGTGAACTCGCCCCGCTCGTCGCTCGCGTGATCCCGCACGGAACGGACGGCTCGCCAGCCGCCGGCGAGATACGTCAGCACATCCGGTACTGGCCGGAACTCGCCCATCCCACCCTCACTTCCGACACTTTCGATCGTGCGAGACCCGTTGACGCTCCGGGTCCCCCTCCCTATCTTGCCGTTCGAAGTGCTGATCAGCGTCTGATATTTCGAACAGACTTCTCTGTCGAACAACGAGCCGCGGAGTATCCATGCCACGCACCCGCACCCGCTGGAGACTAGGTCTCGGCGCCACCGCCTTCCTGGTGGCGACCGCCGGACTCGTCCCCGCACCCGCGCACGCCGAGGACGTCACCGACTACGCGATCACCGTCGACCCGACGGCCCAGGGCGCGAAGATCGACGACACCATGTACGGCGTCTTCTTCGAGGACATCAACCGGGCCGCCGACGGCGGTCTGTACGCCGAGCTCGTGCAGAACCGGTCCTTCGAGTACTCCACCGCCGACAACGGCTCGTACACACCGCTCACCTCCTGGGCGGTCTCCGGCACGGCCCAGGTCAAGAACGACACCGGCCGCCTGAACGAGCGCAACCGCAACTACCTCTCCCTGGCTGCCGGTTCGTCCGTCATCAACGCCGGCTACAACACCGGCATCCGTGTCGAGCAGGGCAAGCGGTACGACTTCTCGGTGTGGGCCCGCGCCGAGGCCGCCAGCACCCTCACCGTCGGGCTGAAGGACGCGGCCGGCACCCTCGCGAGCGCCCGCCAGGTGGCCGTCTCCGGAGGCTGGAAGAAGTACACCGCCACCTTCACCGCGAGCCGCACCAGCTCGTACGGCCGCCTCTCCGTCGCGTCCTCCGGGACCGCCGCGCTGGACATGGTGTCGCTCTTCCCGCGCGACACCTACAAGCACCAGGCGAACGGCCTGCGCAAGGACCTGGCCGAGAAGATCGAGGCCCTGAACCCGTCGTTCGTCCGCTTCCCCGGCGGCTGTCTGGTCAACACCGGCTCCATGCAGGACTACAGCGAGGCCTCCGGCTGGCAGCGCAAGCGCTCCTACCAGTGGAAGGACACCATCGGCCCGGTCGAGGAGCGCGCCACCAACGCCAACTTCTGGGGCTACAACCAGAGTTACGGACTCGGCTACTACGAGTACTTCCGCTTCTCCGAGGACATCGGCGCCATGCCGCTGCCCGTCGTCCCCGCCCTGGTGACCGGCTGCGGCCAGAACCGCGCCACCGACGACGAGGCACTGCTCCAGCGGCACATCCAGGACACCCTCGACCTCATCGAGTTCGCCAACGGCCCCGCCACCAGCACCTGGGGCAAGAAGCGTGCCGAGATGGGCCACCCGAGGCCCTTCGGCCTGACCCACCTCGCCGTCGGCAACGAGGAGAACCTCCCCGACGAGTTCTTCGCCCGCTTCCAGAAGTTCCGGACCGCGATCGAGGCGAAGTACCCGGACATCACGGTGATCTCCAACTCCGGCCCGGACGACACCGGTTCGACCTTCGACCGGGCCTGGGAGCTCAACCGCGAGGGCAAGGCCGACATGGTCGACGAGCACTACTACAACAGCCCGCAGTGGTTCCTGCAGAACAACGACCGCTACGACAGCTACGACAGGAACGGACCCAAGGTCTTCCTCGGCGAGTACGCCTCCCAGGGCAACACCATGAAGAACGCCCTCTCCGAGGCCGCGTTCATGACCGGCCTGGAGCGCAACGCCGACATCGTCAAGCTCGCCTCGTACGCCCCGCTGCTCGCCAACGAGGACTACGTCCAGTGGCGGCCCGACCTGATCTGGTTCAACAACGACGCGTCCTGGAACTCCGCCAACTACGAGGTCCAGAAGCTGTTCATGACCAACGTCGGCGACCGCGTCGTCCCGTCCACCGCGACCGGCACCCCGAACGTCAGCGGCCCGATCACCGGCGCCGTCGGACTGTCGACGTGGGCGACCAGTGCGGCGTACGACGATGTGAAGGTGACGGCGGCGGACGGAACCTCGCTGCTGAGCGACGACTTCTCCGGTGACGCCTCGAAGTGGACGCACAACGGCACGGGCAGCTGGACCTTCCAGGACGGCGCCTACGTCCAGACCGACGAGGCCGCCGAGAACACCCTGGTCACCGCCGGTGACCCCACCTGGCGCGACTACGACCTGCACCTGAAGGCCACCAAGAAGTCCGGCAAGGAGGGCTTCCTGGTCGCCTTCGGGGTCAAGGACACGGGCAACTACTACTGGTGGAACCTGGGCGGCTGGAACAACACCCAGTCCGCCGTCGAACAGGCCTCGGACGGCGGCAAGTCGACGCTGATCTCCAAGGCCGGTTCGATCGAGACGGGCCGCGCCTACGACATCGACATCAAGCTGCGGGGCCGCCAGGTCACCCTCTACCTCGACGGCCAGGAGTGGGGCAGCTTCACCGACGACAAGCCGGCCGAGCCGTTCCGGCAGGTCGTCACCAAGGACGCGGCGACCGGTGACCTGATCGTCAAGGTCGTCAACGCCCAGGCCGCCGAGGCCCGTACGGCGATCGACCTGGGCGGCGCGAAGGTCGCCTCCCGGGCCCGGGTGACCACCCTGGCGGGCGACCCGGACTCGGTGAACACCGAGACGAACACCCCGGTCACTCCGGTGACGTCCACTGTCTCCGGGATCGCCTCGAAGTTCGAGTACACCTTCCCGGCGAACTCGGTCACCTTCCTGAGGATCAGACAGGGGTAGTCCTCGCTCACGTACGACCTCGTGGTTCACCTCAGAGCCGTACCGGGGACGGCGGGCGTTCGCACGGCGCCCGCCGTGTCCGGAACGTGGTGAGAGCGGGGCGGCAAGTGAAGCGTGTGCGGCGGGCAGCTGTGGTGGGTGCCGTGACGGTGGTCGCGGTCGCACTGGCGGGGCCTTCCGCACCCGCGGGCTCGCCCCCGGGGTCCCGGGGGCCCGTGACGGACTTCGACGGGGACGGCTGCGAGGACTTCGCGAGCCCCCATGAGTTCGGCACCGTGGACGGCGAGCGGTCCGCCGGACACGTCGGCGTGGTGTACGGCCCGGCGACTGCCGGGAGGCCGCGGACCCAGGTGATCTCGCAGAACTCGCCCGGTGTGCCGGACCGGGCGGAGCGGAACGACAGCTTCGGTGCGAACCCGGCTACGGGCGACCTGGACGGCGACGGCTACACGGACCCGGTCGTCAGCGCGGACGGCGAATTCCGCGGCCCCGACCGGATGGTGCTGTGGGGCGGACCGCGAGGCCTGTCCGGCGGTACCGCGATCGACCTGCGCGGCGGACCCGCGGTCACGGGCGACTTCGACGGGGAGGGACACCTGGATCTCGCATCCGCGGAGACGGTCGCCCACGGACCGATCACCCGGCGGGGCAGGGCGGCGCGCACGGCCGAGATCACCGTGCAGACCCGCGAGCACCCTGTGGACGAGGACGAACTTGAGGTGTGGGAGACGTTCGCCCTCGCGGCCGGTGATGTGAACGGCGACGGCATCGCCGATCTCCTGGCCACGGCCTGGGTCGACTACGACGGCGAACTGGTGGGCACGCCCTTCCTGCTGTATCTCAGGGGTACGCCCGACGGCCTTGCCAAGCCGAAGGCCGTGGAGAACTCCAAGGGCAAGGACCTACGGGCCGGCCAGGCACTCGCGACGGGTGACCTGGACGGGGACGGATTCGACGACGTCCTGTTCGGAGACATCTACGACTCGGACAACGGCCGTGTGGGCGTGGTGCGCGGCAGCGCGTCCGGCCCCGACGGCGCCGACGCGGCAGTCGTCTCACCGTCGCCGTCGACGTCCCCGACGGCGAGGGCGGAGCCGAAGTCCCTGTCCGCGCTCCTGGCACGCGGCCCGGCCGGCTCCCAGCCGTGCTTCATCGAGGTGCCGAAGTACCGCTGAACCCCCTCCGGTGAAGCCAGCAGATTGCATAAACGTGCATCGAAACGTATAGTCATGCCATCCAGGAGGAGGATGACATGGCGGTACGTGCGGCGGTGGCCGGAGCAAGCGGATACGCGGGCGGAGAGCTCCTGCGTCTGCTCCTGGCGCATCCGCAGGTCGAGATCGGGGCCCTGACCGGCAACTCCAACGCGGGTCAGCGGCTCGGCGCGCTGCAGCCGCACCTGCTGCCGCTGGCCCACCGCGTTCTGGAGCCCACCACCCCTGAGGTCCTCACCGGGCATGACATCGTCTTCCTGGCGCTGCCCCACGGCCAGTCCGCCGCCGTCGCCGCGCAACTCGGCCCGGAGGTGCTGGTCGTGGACATGGGCGCCGACTTCCGGCTGAAGGACGCGGCCGACTGGGAGAAGTTCTACGGCTCCCCGCACGCCGGCACCTGGCCGTACGGTCTGCCCGAGCTCCCGGGTGCCCGCGCCGCGCTGGAGGGGTCCAAGCGCGTCGCGGTGCCCGGTTGCTACCCGACCGCCGTCTCCCTCGCCCTCTTCCCGGTCTACGCCGCCGGACTCGCCGAGGCCGAGGCCGTGGTCGTCGCCGCCTCCGGCACCTCCGGCGCGGGCAAGGCCCCCAAGCCGCATCTGCTGGGCAGCGAGGTCATGGGCTCCATGACCCCGTACGGCGTCGGCGGCGGCCACCGGCACACGCCCGAGATGAGCCAGAACCTCAGCGCGGCGGCGGGGGAGCGGGTCTCCGTCTCCTTCACGCCGACCCTCGCGCCGATGCCGCGGGGCATCCTCGCCACCTGCACCGCTGCCGCCAAGGAAGGCGTCACCGCCGAGTCCGTCCGCGCCGCCTACGAGAAGGCCTTCGCCGACGAGCCCTTCGTCCATCTGCTCCCCGAGGGACAGTGGCCGGCCACGGCGTCCGTCTACGGTTCCAACGCCGTTCAGGTGCAGGTCGCGTACGACGAGGCCGCCGGACGCATCATCGCGATCAGCGCCATCGACAACCTGACCAAGGGCACCGCCGGCGGTGCCGTCCAGAGCATGAACATCGCCCTGGGACTCGACGAGACCACCGGGCTGACCACGATCGGAGTTGCGCCGTGAGCGTGACGGCAGCAAAGGGATTCACGGCGGCGGGCATCACCGCCGGGATCAAGGAGAACGGCAACCCCGACCTGGCCCTCGTGGTCAACAACGGGCCGCGCCGCGCCGCCGCGGGCGTCTTCACCTCCAACCGCGTCAAGGCCGCGCCCGTGCTGTGGTCCGAGCAGGTCCTCAAGAGCGGTGAGGTCTCCGCGGTCGTCCTCAACTCCGGCGGTGCCAACGCCTGTACGGGGCCGAAGGGCTTCCAGGACACCCACGCCACCGCCGAGAAGGTGGCCGAGGTGCTCGGCCGGGGCGCCATCGAGGTCGCCGTGTGCTCGACCGGCCTCATCGGGGTGCTGCTCCCCATGGACAAGCTGCTGCCGGGCGTCGAGACCGCCGCCGCGCAGCTCTCCGAGCACGGCGGCGAGAAGGCCGCCATCGCCATCAAGACCACCGACACCGTCCACAAGACGTCCGTCGTGACCAAGGACGGCTGGACCGTGGGCGGCATGGCGAAGGGGGCCGGCATGCTCGCGCCCGGCCTCGCCACCATGCTGGTCGTCCTCACCACCGACGCCGCCCTCGACAGCGACGTACTGGACAAGGCGCTGCGCGCCGCCACCAAGGTCACCTTCGACCGCGTCGACTCCGACGGCTGCATGTCCACCAACGACACGGTGCTGCTGCTTGCCTCCGGTTCCGCCGAAGTCACCCCGGAGTACGAGGAGTTCGCCGAAGCCGTACGGCAGGTCTGCGACGACCTCGGGCAGCAGCTGATCCGCGACGCCGAGGGCGCCGGCAAGGACATCAAGGTCGAGGTGATCAACGCCGCGACCGAGGACGACGCCGTCGAGGTGGGCCGCTCCATCGCCCGCAACAACCTCCTCAAGTGCGCCATCCACGGCGAGGACCCCAACTGGGGCCGGGTGCTCTCCGCGATCGGCACCACGTCCGCCGCCTTCGAACCCGACCGGCTCAACGTCGCCATCAACGGCGTCTGGGTCTGCAAGAACGGCGGCGTCGGCGAGGACCGCGAGAAGGTCGACATGCGCTACCGCGAGGTGCACATCGTCGCCGACCTCGCCGCCGGGTCCGAGACCGCCACCATCTGGACCAACGACCTCACCGCCGACTACGTCCACGAGAACAGCGCGTACTCCTCATGAGCAATACGACGCGCAAGCACACCGCGCTGCCCAAGGCGCAGATCCTCATCGAGGCGCTGCCCTGGCTGGTCCGGCACAACGGCAAGACCGTCGTCATCAAGTTCGGCGGCAACGCCATGGTCGACGAGGAGCTGAAGGCCGCGTTCGCGCAGGACGTCGTGTTCCTGCACCACGCCGGTCTCAAGCCCGTCGTCGTGCACGGCGGCGGCCCGCAGATCAGCGCCGCCCTCGACAAGCACGGCATCGTCAGCGAGTTCAAGGCCGGCCTTCGGGTCACCACCGAGGACGCCATGGACGTCGTACGGATGGTGCTGGCCGGGCAGGTGCAGCGCGAGCTGGTCAATCTGCTCAACGAACACGGCCCGCTGGCGGTCGGACTGACCGGCGAGGACGCGCACACCATCACCGCCACCAAGCACCAGCCGGAGATCGACGGCGAGTTGATCGACATCGGGCGGGTGGGCGAGATCACCGCGATCGACACGGGCGCGATCGAGGCCCTGCTCGCCGACGGCCGGATCCCGGTCGTCTCGTCAATCGCCCGCAGCCAGGACGACGGACATGTCTACAACGTCAACGCTGATACGGCGGCTGCGGCACTCGCTGCGGCACTGGACGCCGAAACCCTCATGGTCCTCACCGACGTCGAGGGCCTCTACGAGGACTGGCCGCACAGCGACGAGGTGATCAGCCGCCTCACCGCTTCCCAACTGGAGAAGCTGCTGCCGGAGTTGAGCTCCGGGATGGTGCCGAAGATGGAGGGCTGTCTGCACGCCGTCCGCAACGGCGTGCACACCGCCCGCGTCATCGACGGCCGGGTCCAGCACTCGATCCTGCTGGAGATCTTCACGGACTCGGGCATCGGCACGATGGTCGTGCCCGACGGAATCGATCAGGGGGAGTCTTGAGCAACCAGGAGCTGACCGCCCGCTGGCAGGGCGCGCTCATGAACAACTACGGCACTCCCCGGCTGCCGCTCGTGCGCGGCGCGGGCACCAGGCTGTGGGACGCCGACGGCAAGCAGTACCTCGACTTCGTCGGCGGGATCGCGGTCAACGCGCTCGGCCACGCCCACCCCGCGATCGTCGAGGCGGTCAGCAACCAGATCGCCTCCCTCGGCCATGTCTCCAACCTGTTCATCGCCGAGCCGCCCGTCGCGCTCGCCGAACGGCTGCTGCAGCACTTCGGCCGTGACGGCAAGGTCTACTTCTGCAACTCCGGTGCCGAGGCCAACGAGGGCGCCTTCAAGATCGGGCGGCTGACCGGGCGGGGGCACATCGTCGCCACCCACGGCGGCTTCCACGGCCGCACCATGGGCGCGCTGGCGCTGACCGGCCAGCCCGGCAAGCAGACGCCCTTCCTGCCGCTGCCCGGCGAGGTCACCCATGTGCCCTACGGCGACGCGCAGGCGCTCGCCGCCGCGGTCACCGAGGAGACGGCCATGGTCGTGATCGAGCCGATCCAGGGCGAGAACGGTGTGGTCGTGCCGCCCGCCGGCTATCTCAAGGCCGCCCGGGCGATCACCGCCGCCACGGGTTCGCTGCTCGTCCTGGACGAGGTGCAGACCGGCGTCGGGCGGACCGGGCACTGGTTCGAGTACCAGGCCCACGACGGCGTCCTGCCCGATGTGGTCACCCTGGCCAAGGGCCTCGGCGGTGGGCTGCCGCTCGGTGCGACGGTCGCCTTCGGGCGCGCCGCGGAGCTGCTGCAGCCGGGCCATCACGGGACCACCTTCGGCGGCAACCCCGTCGCGTGCGCGGCCGGACTCGCGGTTCTGGAGACCATCGCGAACGAGGGATTGCTGGAGAACGTCAAGCGGCAGAGCGAGAAGTTGCGGGACGGAATCGAGTCAGCCGGGCATTCGCTGGTCTCCCATGTCCGGGGTGCGGGGCTCCTGCTGGGTATCGTGCTCACCGAGCCGCTCGCACCGCGGGTGCAGCAGGCGGCTCAGGACGCCGGCTTTCTGGTGAACGCGCCCGCCCCCGAGGTCGTACGGCTGATGCCGCCGCTGAATCTCGGCGACGACGAGGTGGACGCGTTTCTCCGGGCGCTGCCCGGTGTTCTGGACGAGGCCCAAGGGGTGGACGGATGAGCCGGAGAATGAGACGACGATGAGTCAGGCGCAGGATCACGAGCACGCGGGGGGCGCCGGGCCTGCCGTGCCGCAGACCCGGACCGCCCGTCACCGCCGGATCGTGGACATCCTCAACCGGCAACCGGTGCGGTCGCAGAGTCAGCTGGCGAAACTGCTGGCGGACGACGGGCTGACGGTGACGCAGGCGACGCTGTCCCGGGACCTGGACGAGCTGAACGCGGTGAAGATCCGCAACACCGACGGTGACTTGATCTACGCGGTGCCCAGTGAAGGGGGTTTCCGGACCCCCAGGGCGCCCTTGGGCGGGTCGGCGAAGGAAGAGCGGATGCGGCGCCTGTCCCAGGAGCTGCTGATCTCGGCGGAGGCCTCGGCGAACCTGGTGGTCCTGCGGACCCCTCCGGGGGCGGCGCAGTTCTTGGCGTCAGCGATCGACCAGGCGGAACTCCACGACATCCTGGGCACGATCGCGGGCGACGACACGCTGCTGTTGATCAGCCGTGAGCCGACGGGGGGTCAGGCGCTGGCGGAACATCTGCTGCGGTTGGCTCAGAACGGCCACTGAAGGGGGTTTGGCGGTTCGTCGCCGGGTGCGGGAGCGTGGGGCTGGTCGCGCCCCGCGGCGGAGCCGCTGATCAATGCGGCCCCGCGCCCCTGGGAGGTGCGCTCACCCGAGTCGAGCAGCCAGGCCTCCCGTGCATCTCACCTCGTCGCCTGCCGTGATCAGCAGTGCCTCCACGTCCGGCAGCGACTCCAGCCAGCGCAACCCCGCCCGCGAACCCATCGCGAACGCCGCCGTCGCCCAGCAGTCCGCCCAGGTCACCGTGGGGGCCACCACCGTCACCGCGACCAGGTCCGTGACCGCGGAACGGCCGGTCCGGGGGTCCACTACGTGCGCCCCACGCTCCGCCGTCCCCGACGTCGCCACCGCCAGTTCCGAGGCCCCCGCCGCCGAGATCACCGCCGCAAGACCACCCGGCCGGAGCGGATCCGAGACCCCCACCCGCCACGGGCGCTGCGGACCGGGTACGCCCAGCAGCTGCACATCGCCGCCGCCGTTGACGCTCGCACCACTCGCCCCCGCCGCGGCCAGACGTCGTGCCGCCCGCTCGACCGCCCACCCCTTCACGATCCCGGTCGGATCGAGCCGCCCCTCGTACGACGTGCTGAACCACCCGTCGCTGAGCCGAGCGGCCTCCTCGCCCAGCGCCAGCACCTCGGCCACCTCGGGAGCACACTCCTCGACGGTCAGCTCCCCCCGCCCCAGCCGGGAGATCTCACTGGATTCCCGGTACGTGCTGAACACCTCGTCGACCCGGTGCAACCCCGCCACCGCCTCCGTCAGCGCCACCCGTACCGCCTCCGGATCCCCGCCGCGGACGTCGAAGGAGAAGACGGTCCCCATGACCTCCTCCACATGACGCACCGCGGCGGGAGCCTGCGCCGGATCCGCCACCGACTCAGCCACCGGCCTGGTCCAGAGCCGACTGCAGCGACTGCTTGTAGCCGTTGCTGGTGTACGTCGCCCCGGACACGGCGTCGATGTCGGCGCTCCCGGCCGCCACCGCGGCGGCGTTCAGCTTCGGCACGGCGTTCCCGTTGATCTGCGTGCTCTGCCCGCCGCTCGGCGCCTGTACGGCCTCGGCCGCCGTGATCTTCCCGCCGTCGACGGTGATCCGCACCTGCACGGGCCCGTACTGCGTCTTCACGGTCTCCCCGGTGACCGTACGGGCGGCGGCCTCGGCGGAACCTCCGGCTCCGGCAGAACCTCCGGCTTCGGCAGAACCTCCGGCCTCGGCGGAGCCACCGCTCTCCGCGCCGCCGGGCGCCTTCTCCACCTTGTCCAGCGCCGACTGCAGGGACTGCTTGTACCCGCTGCTGGTGTACGTCGCCCCGGTCACCGCGTCGATCTCCGCGCTCTGCGTCGCGAGCGCCGCCCGGTTCAGCCGGGGTACCGCGGTGTTGGTGACCTCGGTACTGCGGCCGCCGCTGGGCGCCTGGACGGCCTCCACCTCGGTGACCTTGCCGCCGGACACCGTCAGCCGTACCTGCACCGGCCCGTACTGCGTCCGCACCGCGTCCCCGGTGACGGTCCCGGCCTGTGCCGCGCTGCCGCCCTGCGCGGACTCCTGGGCCGCCGCGGTCTGCTGCGGTGCCGCGTCGCCCGCCGCCGACGCGGACGCCGGATCGGACGCCGGCTTCAGCGACAGCAGCAGCACGATCCCGGACACGGTGGCGGCGCCCGCCAGCACGACACGCCGGATGGGGTGAGTCTTCCTCATCGCTCCTACAGCTCCTGAAGTCCCGTCGCTCACATCTCGAACGACTCGTGATGGATGCGGCGGGCGGGGACTCCCGCACCGCGCAGTGCTTCGTACACGGACTGCGCGAAGCCGGGCGGCCCGCACAGGAAGACGTCGTGCTTGTCGATGTCCGGCAGCTTCTCCTGCAGCCGTTCGGCCGAGATGTCCGGGCGTTCGCCGTCCGGGCTGTTGACCGCGTACATCAGCCGCGCCCCGCGCTCGTCGGCGATGGCGGCCAGCTCGTCCCACAGCGCCAGGTCCTGGGTGCTGTTGGCCCGGTACAGCAGCGTGATGTCACCGGACGCCCCGGGCAGCGTCTCGAACAGCGCCCGCATCGGCGTGATGCCGACCCCGCCCGCCACCAGCAGCACCTTGCCCCGGCTGCGCCGCTGGGCGGTGAGCGCGCCGTACGGGCCCTCCGCCCACACCTTGGTCCCGGCCTCCAGCTCGCGCAGCCGTTCGCTGTGGTCGCCGATCGCTTTCACGGTGATCCGCAGCATGTCCGGGCGGGGCGCCGCCGACAGCGAGTAGGGGTGGGAACTGAACCGCATGCCCGGCGCCAGGAACCGCCACCGGAAGAACTGCCCGGCCTCCGCGCCCATCCGGTGCAGCTTGCGCCCGCCGATCAGCACCGACACCACGCCCGGGGCCTCCTCGATGACCGCCTCGACGTACATCCGGTGCCGCACGTTGAGGCGGATCGGGGTGAGGATCCGGTACCAGACCACCAGCGCGGTGACGACGCCGTACAGCCCGTACCAGAAGGTCTTCGCGGAGGGCTCCACGGCGAACTCGTTGCCGGCGGTGATCTGGTGCCAGAACGTCAGGTACACCGCCGCGTATGTCAGCAGATGCACGTGGTACCAGGTGTCGTACGGGATCCGGCGGCGGACGCCCCCGATCGACAGGAACGCAATCAGGAACAGCAGCCCGGTGCCGATGGCCGCCTTGCCCATGTCCGGCAGCGTGTTGACCGAGTCGATCGTCTGCTGGACGATGTCGCCGAGCGTCTTGCCCGCCTGCAGCGCGTACGCCCACATGATCAGGAAGATGTGCGCGATGACCAGGCAGATCGTGTACCGGCCGCTCATCGCGTGCCAGCGTGCGACCCGGTCGGAGCCCACCCGGCGCTCCAGCGCGGGCACCCGGGCCATCTGGAGCACGACGAGCGCCATCAGATAGCCGGCGAGCAGACCGGTGATCCGGCCCGCGGCGAGGATCTTGGCGGTGTTGTCCGCGAGGGACGGTGTGTTGTCCCACCACAGCCACAGCACCGCCGCAGCGCCGGCCCACAGGGCGACCACCAACGGGACGGCCGGGGAGCGGCGCGGACGGATGCGGCGCATCGTCTGGCGGCGGGCGGCACGGCCGCCTGCGAGCGTGGTGGTCACGGTTCCTCCGGGAACGGACAAGGGGGGTGGCGTGGTCCCTCGGCCCAGAGGTACGTGCGGGGCGGCCGGTGTGTTCAGTACCGGGTGACCGCGGTCGGTCCGCCCGTCGTTCCGATGGCGATGTGCGGCTTTCGGGCGGGATCGGCCCACCCCAGGATCCGCCGCATGTCCTCGACGGGCACCGACACACAACCGGCGGTCGCCCCACGCCCGTTGACATGCAGGAAGATCCCGGCACCCCGGCCGCGCACCGGCTGCGCGTAGTTGAAGCCGATGACGAGGGCGTGCGCGTACTGGGTGGTGTAGGAGATCAGATGCTCCGACTCGGCGGCCCGGCAGTCGGCCGGCCGGGGCTCGGTCCAACGGTTGTAGGAGCGCGAGTCGTTGTCCTGGCACCACCAGGAATTCCGGTGCACCGGGCGGTACTTGTACGCGGTTCCGGTCGGCGCCGCCTTGATGCCGAAGGCGTACGGCAGGTCGTACAGCCCGGTGGGTGTGGTGCTGGTGCCCTGCCGCCGCGAAGAGCCCTCGACCAGACCGTTCGACCCGAAGCGGGCGTCGGCGGAGCCCGCCTTCACCCAGCGGCCGTCCCGCAGGTCCCACCAGGTGACCGTGCCGGTGGTGGCGCCGGTCCGCGCGGCTACGGCGGTGATCAGCTGAGTGCCGCCGCCCGTGTCCGCCATCCGCGCCGGCAGCGGCGGGTCGCCGGCGGGCGCGGCACCGAGCACGAGGAGGGAGGCGGAGGCGAGGGCGACGACACCGGGGCGCATGGCTCAGACCGTAGACGGCGGCAGCGGCAACGGCAGCCCGGGTAGGCCATCCAGACTGGTGGCGATGTGCTCCTTCTTGGTGAAGTAGGCGTTCAGCGACTCGTCGTCCTCCCGCGCGAACCGCTTCTCGTGCAGATCACGTTCCTCGTCGTACGACATGAAGGGCACCGCGTAGCCGCAGGTGTCCCGGACGAGTTCGGCCGTCACCACGATGATCGCGCGCAGCCCGTGCGGGCGCGGGTCGATGTCGGGGAAGTGGGCGAAGAGTTCCGGGAAGCGCGGGTCGTCACGGAAGACCGGCTCACCGCGGCCGTGCACACGGACGATGTTGGGCGGGCCCTGGAAGGCGCACCACATCAGGGTGATCCGGCCGTTCTCCCGCAGATGCGCGATGGTCTCCGCGTTGGATCCGGCGAAGTCCAGGTAGGCCACGGTCACCTCGTCGAGGACCGCGAAGGAGCCCTTGAGGCCCTTGGGGGAGAGGTTGATCGTGCCGTCCCCGGCGAGGGGCGCGGTCGCCGTGAAGAAGAGGGGCTGTGCCTCGATGAAGGTGCGGAGTCTGCCGTCTACGCGCTCATAGGTCTTTCCCATGCCTCATGATCGTACGGACAAGTATTTCGTTTGTCTAAGGAATTCTTCCTTCCGCACCCGGCCATGGCCGCCCCGGCCGGCGTGCCACGGGGCGGCCATGACTGCCTGTCACGTCAGTCGTTGAGCGTGCAGGCGGCCAGGGCGCCAAGGCCCTGGGGCTTCTGCGCGGTGCGGCCGATGGAGATGGCGATCCGGTCGATGGCGGCGGTGCGCTTGCCGGCCAGTGGGCCGAGGATGGCGTTCTGGACGAAGTCGGGTCCGCCCTGGCCGACGGTGTCGACGAGTCGCTTGTTGGCCTCGTCGATCTGGGTCTGGAGGAGGGCGAGGTTGCGGTCGACCTCCGCCTGGGCGGTGGCCGGGATGGCGGGGAGCTGCGAGGCGACGTCGGGGCAGCTGATGGTGCCGACGCCGGTGTTGCCCTCTTCCTCGGGCGCCGCCGCGCTCGGCGTGGCCTCGACCTCCTCCTCGCCCGGGTCGGCGGCCCCCTCCGCATTCAGCGTGCAGGTAGCCAGAGCATTCAGCCCCTGGGGCTTCTCCGCGGTGCGGCCGATGGAGATGGCGATCCGGTCGATGGCGGCGGTGCGCTTGCCGGCCAGTGGGCCGAGGATGGCGT